>JAEWIL010000260.1 GCA_023387085.1 Pseudomonadota bacterium
GCCCTTCGCTCCCCATATATCCACTATCCCCCCCTCCCCGTGGAAAAGCAGATGAACCTCGAACGACAAAGCTTCGACGTCGATGAAGTCCAGGCCGGACCCAGCTGGGCGCCGAAGAACTGGCCGCTGATCGACAGCGACGACCTGACCGCCGCGCTCGATCCGCAGCAGATGCAGGTCGCGGTGAAGGCGGCTGCCGCGAAGGCCGGCGCGCCGCTGTCGAATGCCGAGGTCGAGCGCGCCGCCGACGATTCGATCCGCGCCATGATGCTGATCCGCACCTATCGCGTCCGCGGCCACCTTGCTGCCAATCTCGATCCGCTTGGGCTGAGTACGCGGGAACTCCCCGCCGATTTGACCCCGGAATATCATGGCTTCAGCGGCGCCGCGCTCGATCGTCCGGTGTGGCTGGGCGGTACGCTCGGTCTCGAGAAGGCCACCGTGCGCGAAATCGTCGCGATCCTTCGCGCCAATTATTGCGGCAATGTCGGCCTGGAATATATGCACATCGCCGATACCGAGGAGCGTGCGTTCCTTCAGGAACGGATGGAGGGCGCCGACAAGATCATCGAGTTTTCGGTCGAGGGCAAGCGCGCGATCCTGAACAAGGTGATCGAGGCCGAGGAGTGGGAAAAATTCCTCGCGCGCAAATATGTCGGTACCAAGCGCTTCGGTCTCGACGGCGGCGAAGCGATGATTCCGGCGATGGAAGCCATCATCAAATATGGCGGCCAATATGGCGTGAAGGAAATCGTGTACGGCATGGCGCACCGCGGGCGCCTCAACATGCTCGCGAATGTCATGGCGAAGCCGTACAAGGTGATCTTCCACGAATTTTCGGGCGGCAGCGCGAACCCCGACGATGTCGGCGGCTCGGGCGACGTCAAATATCACCTCGGCACCTCGACCGACCGCGATTTCGGCGGCGCGTCGGTGCATATGTCGCTGGTCCCGAACCCCTCGCACCTTGAGGCGGTGGACCCGGTGGTGCTGGGCAAGGTGCGCGCGCAACAGGTCGTGCGCGACGATCTGGCGAAGCATGAACAGGTGCTTCCGGTCCTGATCCACGGCGACGCGGCCTTTGCGGGACAGGGGATCGTGTGGGAGTGCCTCGGCTTCTCGGGCATCCGCGGCTACAACACGGGTGGCTGCATCCACTTTATCGTCAACAACCAGATCGGCTTCACGACCAGCCCGCAATTCGCGCGCTCGTCGCCTTATCCGTCCGACGTCGCGAAGGGCGTGATGGCGCCGATCCTGCACGTCAACGGCGACGATCCAGAGGCTGTGACCTTTGCGTGCAAGCTTGCGATCGACTTCCGCCAGCGCTTCAAGCGCGACGTCGTGATCGATATGTGGTGCTATCGCCGCTTCGGCCACAACGAGGGCGACGAGCCGTCGTTCACGCAGCCGCTGATGTATGCGCGGATTCGCCAGCATCCGCCGGTGTCGCAGCTCTGCGCGACGAAGCTCGAGAGCGAAGGGGTGATCGATGCCGGCTGGGCCGACGCGCGCCGCGCCGAGTTCGTCGCGCAGCTCGAAGAGGATTTCGAGTCGGCGAAGAGCTACAAGCCGAACAAGGCCGACTGGTTCGCCGGCCGCTGGTCGGGTCTCTATACTCCGACCGATCCGGAAAGCGCGCGGCGCAACATTTCGACCGGCGTGTCGGACAAGCTGTTCGATTCGATCGGCCGGACGCTGACGACCATCCCTGCCGACCTCGAAGTGCACAAGACGCTGCGCCGCGTGATCGATGCGCGTGCTGCGATGTTCGCCGACAAGAGCGACGGCGAAGTGTTCGACTGGGCGACCGCCGAGAGCCTGGCGTTCGGCACGCTGCTCAGCGAGGGTTATCAGGTCCGCCTGTCGGGGCAGGATTCGGGACGCGGCACCTTCAGTCAGCGCCACGCCGTCTGGGTCGACCAGAAGGACGAGCATAAATATATTCCGCTGACGACCGTACCGCATGGCCGGTTCGAAGTGCTCGACAGCCCGCTTTCGGAATATGGCGTGCTTGGCTTCGAATATGGCTATGCGATGGCCGATCCGAAGAGCCTCGTGCTCTGGGAAGCGCAGTTCGGCGATTTCGCCAACGGCGCGCAGATCATGATCGACCAGTTCATTGCCGCGGGCGAGGCGAAGTGGCTGCGCGCCAACGGCCTCGTCCTGCTGCTGCCGCACGGTTACGAGGGACAGGGGCCGGAGCATAGCTCGGCGCGCCTCGAACGCTTCCTGCAACTGTGCGCGGGCGACAATATCCAGGTCTGCAATATTTCGACCCCGTCGAACTATTTCCACGTTCTGCGCCGTCAGATGCTGCGTCCGTTCCGCAAGCCGCTGATCATCATGACGCCGAAGTCATTGCTGCGGCACAAGCTGGCGGTGTCGCAGCGCTCGGACTTCATCGGCGACGCGCATTTCCGCCGCATCATGTCGGATCGTACCCCGCCGGAAGACGCGAAGATCAAGCGCGTCGTCCTGTGTTCGGGCAAGGTCGGCTATGACCTGATGGAAGCGCGCGACGCCGCGGGCCTCGACGACACCACGGTGATCCGCATCGAACAGCTCTATCCCTTCCCGGGCGACCCGCTGACGGTTCGCCTGAAGCGGATGAAGAATCTCGAAGAGGTCGTGTGGGCGCAGGAAGAGCCGCGCAACAACGGCAGCTGGTTCTTCGTCGAACCCTTTATCGAGGACGCGCTGAACGAAGCCGGTCACAAGGGCATGCGCCCGCGTTACGTCGGCCGCGCGGCGGCCGCTTCGCCCGCGACCGGCCTGATGAGCCGCCACCAGACCGAACAGTCGGCGCTCGTCGCCGATGCGCTAGGGCTGTCTGTCCGGGCGGAAATTCGACGGGCGAAGAATAAGGCTTAGGAATATAGGGTGGGCCCCTGCGAAGGCAGCGGCCCATCTCCCACCGTTTGATGATGGGCCCCTGCTTTCGCAGGGGCACGGAAAGAGAAAAAGCGATGAGCACCGAAGTCAAAGTCCCCACCCTGGGCGAAAGCGTTACCGAAGCGACGATCGGCGAATGGCTGAAGCAGCCCGGCGACCCCGTCGCGCTAGACGAACCGATTGCCAGCCTTGAAACCGACAAGGTCGCGGTCGAAGTGCCGTCGCCGGTCGCGGGTGTGATGGGCCAGCAGGTCGCTGCCGTCGGGGAGACTGTGAATGTCGGCGCGGTAATCGCCACCATCGAAGCGGGCGACGGCAAGGCCGCAGCCCCCGCAGCCGCGCCTGCTCCGGCGGCGAAGGAAGCTGCCGCTCCGGCGCCCGCCGCGACCACGGCTCCGGCCGATGAAAGCGGCGACGATGTCCCGACGCTGTCGCCTGCCGTGCGCCGGCTGGTGCTCGAGCACGGAGTCGATCCGACGAAGATCAAGGGCAGCGGCAAGGACGGCCGGCTCACCAAGGAAGACGTGCTCGCCGCCGCGAACGCCGCCCCCGAGACGGCTCCCGCTCCTGGGGCGGCGCCTGCGGCCGTCCCCGCCGCAAGCGGCGCGCCGGGCCGCCGCGAGGAGCGCGTCAAGATGCCGCGCATGCGCCAGACGATCGCCAAGCGGCTGAAGTCGGCGCAGGAAACCGCGGCGATGCTGACGACGTTCAACGACGTCGACATGTCGGCGGTGATCGCGACGCGCGACAAATACCGCGAAAGCTTCGAGAAGAAGCATGGCGTCCGCCTCGGCTTCATGAGCTTCTTCACCAAGGCGGTCGCGCTCGCGGCGCACGACATTCCTGCGGTCAACGCGCGGATCGACGGCGACGAGATCGTCTATCACGACTATCTCGACGTATCGATCGCGGTCAGCGCGCCGAACGGGCTGGTCGTGCCGATCGTCCGCAACGCCGAAAGCCTGTCGTTCGCGGGCATCGAAAAGGCGATCGCCGACCTCGGCAAGCGCGCGAAGGAAGGCACGCTGACGATGGACGACATGACCGGCGGCACCTTCACCATCTCGAACGGCGGCGTGTTCGGCGGTCTGATGTCGACCCCGATCATCAACCCGCCGCAGTCGGCGGTGCTCGGCCTCCACCGCATCGAGGACCGCCCGGTCGTCCGCAATGGCGAAATCGTGATCCGCCCGATGATGTATATTGCGCTCAGCTACGACCACCGGCTGATCGACGGGCGCGAAGCGGTGACCTTCCTCAAGACGATCAAGGAAGCGATCGAGGATCCGGCGCGCCTGCTGATCGATCTGTAAGGACTGCACCCCATCCCCCCGGGGGTAAAGGAACAAAAAATGGCTGATTACGACTACGACGTCCTTGTCATCGGTGCCGGCCCCGGCGGCTATGTCGCGGCGATCCGCGCGGCGCAGCTGGGCCTGAAGACCGCGTGCGCCGAAGGGCGCGAGACGCTGGGCGGCACCTGCCTCAACGTCGGCTGCATCCCGTCGAAGGCGATGCTCCACGCGTCCGAATATTTCGAGGCGGCCGCGGGCGGCGCGATGGCGGCGATGGGCATCAAGGTGAAGCCCGAACTCGACCTCGGCACCATGCATGGCCAGCGCAAGGATGCGGTGAAAGGCCTGACCGGCGGCATCGAGTTCCTGTTCAAGAAGAACAAGATCGACTGGCTCAAGGGCTACGCGCAGTTCACGTCGGCCGACACGGTGGAGGTCGCGGGCAAGGCCGTGCGCGCGAAGAATATCATCGTCGCGACCGGTTCGTCGGTAACCCCGCTTCCCGGCGTCACGGTCGATAACGACAAGCAGATCATCGTCGATTCGACCGGCGCGCTCGAACTCGCGAAGGTGCCGGGCCATATGGTCGTGATCGGCGGCGGTGTGATCGGGCTGGAGCTCGGCAGCGTGTGGCGCCGCCTCGGCGCCAAGGTCACCGTCGTCGAATTCCTCGACCAGATCCTGCCCGGCATGGACGGCGACGTCCGCAAGGAAGCGAACAGGATTTTCAAGAAGCAGGGCATGGAATTCAAGCTCAAGACCAAGGTCACCAAGGCCGATGTGAAGGGCAAGAAGGCGGTGCTGACGCTCGAACCCGCGGCAGGCGGCGAGGCGGAAACGCTCGAGGCCGATGTCGTGCTCGTCTCGATCGGCCGCCGCCCGAACACCGAAGGCCTCGGACTCGACAAGGCGGGGCTGACGCTTAACCAGCGTGGCCAGATCGAGACCGACCATGATTTCCGCACGAACGTTCCCGGCATCTGGGCGATCGGCGACGTGATCCCCGGCCCGATGCTCGCGCACAAGGCTGAGGACGAGGGCATCGCCTGCGCCGAGAATATCGCAGGCCAGACCGGTATCGTGAACCACGACGTCATCCCGTCGGTCGTCTACACCTGGCCCGAAATCGCCGGCGTCGGCCTGACCGAGGAGGCGGCGAAGGAAAAGGGTGAGGTCAAGGTCGGCAAGTTCCCGATGCTCGCGAACAGCCGCGCCAAGACCAATCACGAGCCCGACGGCTTTGTGAAGGTGATCGCCGATGCCAAGACCGACCGCGTGCTCGGCGTGTGGTGCATCGCGAGCGTTGCGGGGACGATGATTGCGCAAGCGGCGCAGGCGATGGAATTCGGCGCGACGTCGGAAGACATCGCCTATACCTGCCACGCCCACCCGACGCACAGCGAGGCGATCAAGGAAGCCGCAATGGCGGTGACCGGCAAGCCCATCCATATCTGACGCCGTCTTCCTC
>JAEWIL010000263.1 GCA_023387085.1 Pseudomonadota bacterium
TTCCGCCACATAATCACCGAGCGTGAAGACCGCGACAGCGGGCTTGCGGATGGCGAAGGTCGGCGCCGCCACCACGGGCGGCAGCAGCCCCTCGAATCGCTCTCCGCTTTCCGGCAGCTCCGCCGAGACGCGGGGCGTCCCGGCGTGCACCTCTGCCCCGACATGATGGGCGACGAGCCGGATGATGCGCTCGCCGTCGGCGGCCGCCAGCATACGGCCGCTGTCGGCGAGGCCGGCGCCAAGGCGGTCGACCCAAAGCCGTCCGTCGGGATTGAGCATGATTTCAAGGACGGCGGGATCGGCCAGCCACTCGGCGATGGCCCCTCCGAGCGCGGTGCGCAGCATGCTCGCGCTGCGCTGGAACGCCTCGTGCCTGGCGGAGACTGAGCCCATCGAACACCCCGTTTTCCAGGAGCCGACGACAGCGCCGGCTCGACGGGGATGAGTAAGAGACGCAGCCTTTTGCGCGCTTCAACAGAAAAATAGTGGCGTAGGGCCCGGGCGAAGAAACAAGTGCTCTAGCGAAGTAGCCAATGCGGGATCATCTCTAAGGCATTGCCGAGGCGCCGCATTTGGCAGGCTATCTACATTTATGTTTATATCGCCGGATGACTGATTCGGCGTCTTTGACACCGGAGGAGGCCGAACGCTGGTCGCGCCTCTCCGACAAGCAGCATGCGTGTCTCGAACTGCTCCTGGCGCGGCAGACATCGAAGCAGATCGCGCGCCGGCTTAACATATCCAAATATACGGTCGATCAGCGCCTGACTTCGGCGCGCGATATACTTGGCGCCGCGAGCCGCGACGAGACCGCGGTCATCTATGTGCGGCTCAAAGCCATATGCGACCGGATCGCATACGATCCGGTCGATATTCCCTCGCCCCGCGATCTGGTGGCATCGAACGTCTCAGACGGCGAGACGGCCAGGCATCTTCCCCTTCGCGACAGTGAGACGGAAGCCGCATTGCCACCGGAAGAGGAACCGCTGTCGAGGAGTTTGTTGCGGCATGATCACCGGCCATCGCGGCGCACGATGATCATGATGGGAGGTTTGCTGCTGCTCGTCCTGATCGCGCTTGGCGGGATCGGCATCGCGCAAGGGCTGAACCAGCTCATCGCCAACTGACTTCGTTCCACCACGCGAGCAAAGAGCCGGAGCCTTCGGGTTTTTCCGGGAAGGAGAGACTATGCCTGATCAACAGATGACCCCCATCGCGCGCCTCCAGGAGGACGTACCCGCAGCCGAACGAACGATCGACGACGCCCTCATCGCCGTATCGTCGCTAATGACGAGCGCCGTTACCGCCCGCCGCGATACCGATGGCATTCCCGTGACGAGGGGACATGCCACGATCCGGCGGATCGCAAAGGTGCAGACCGCGCTGATCGATGCGAGCGGCGACGTGATGCGTATCCATGGCGAACTCATGGAGATCGGCCGCGAGACGGCCGGATATGACCTTCACGAATGCCCGAAGGTCGCTGGCACGAACGTCGTGCCTCTGAGTTCGGCGGCCTGACCGATTGACCGGGAGTCACCGGCATGAATATGGTTCGCGATGCGCAACGCCTTGTTCATCGCATTCTTGCTGGTGGCTCTCGCCTATGCGCTTCGGCGCGGCGGTGGGCCCGAACGGGCCATGGCGGGGATCGCCGCGGCGATGGTGATGTCGGACCAGCTGCTGCACCTCATGATCCCGCTCGAATTCGAGGGGCTCGACACGGGGCATCTCGCGATCGATCTCGCGGGAGCGGGCGCCACATTCCTGCTCGCGATGATCGCGCACCGCTTTTGGCCGATGATGGCGGCGGTCCTCCACATCTTCCCGCTTCTCGCGCACCTCAGCAAGGCGCTCGAAGTGCCGATGCATCCGATCGCCTATCTCACAATGCAGGTCGCCGTCTCCTGGTTCGTGCCTCCGCTGCTTATTTTCGGCACGTGGCGGCACCGGCGCCGGCTGGCGATAAACGGCAGCGATCCATCCTGGCACGGCTCATTGCCACGGTGGATCCGGAAGGGTGCGAAGCCTTAGCATCGGCCTGCCTCGCCGAGTTCGGCACGCTCGGCCGCACCTGGGCCCAATCGATCGAAGCCCTCCGACGTATCGTCGGCCCCGACAATGGCGTCGCCGAGCTCATCAGGGCCGCGGGCCAAGCGGCGACGGCCGGACTTCAACCTGTGATCGACGCCGAGCCCGTCGATCCCCATTCGGCATCGCTGCGCAACTATCTGATCCACATGATGGGCTCGCTCCCGGACGAGGCGCTTCGGGTCCTTTTTCTCGACAGGGCGCATCGGCTCATCGCCGACGAGCAGATGCAGAGCGGTTCACTCGATCAGATTGTCACCTATCCGCGGATCATATTCCGGCGTGCGCTCGAGCTCAATGCGGGCGCGCTCATTCTCGTGCACAATCACCCGAGCGGAGACTCCCGCCCGAGCGATGCCGACATTAGCGCGACGCAGCGAATGGACGCGATCGGCCGCCCGCTGGAAATCGAGATCCTCGATCATATCATCGTGACGGCGACCCATGCGTACCACATCGTCAAGAGCCGCCCGCCCCGGCTGCGCGACCAGATTGGCACCAGTTTCACCCTGCGCGGCGCGGCGGATCGACGGAGCCCTGCTACAGACGTCGCCTACGACCGCGCACGCCGAACGATCCGCCGCCGCCTGCTGCGACGCCAGCTGATCGGATCGGAGGAACTGTTCGGCGAGCCGGCGTGGGAAATGCTGCTCGACGTCTTCGTCCACGAGTGCGAGGGGAAGCCGCTCGCCATCACCTCGACTTGCGTGACCGCCGGGATCCCGATGAGCAGCGGTCTGAGGCTGATCCAGAGACTCTGCGAGGCGGGAATCCTGCGCCGCATTCCCGACCTGTTCGATCGCCGGCGCTGCTTCGTACGGTTGCAGCCCGCAGCTTATGACAGGATGTGCGCCTATTTTTCCGAAGGCGACTGATCGCGCGGAGCGCTGCCTCCGCTCGCCTCCAATGCCGCGGGACAATCCTCGGACAACTCATCCTTCAGCCGTGGCCCGTCCTCCATTCGGCGCGAAAGCGAGTCCACGAACGACTGATAGCGCTTCGCGCCCGTCGCCTGCGCGGCCTTCGATCCAGCATCTGGTGACGGCGGGGTGCTGGTGAGCCAGAAGCGCACGAAGAGCGCCATCGTCTCGTTCGAGAGATCGACATGCCACAGGATGCGATCAAGGAGGCGCGTCATGCGGTCGAGCCGGCGCGTGACGACCGCCTCGATCCGCTCTTCATGGTCGGGCGACAGCAGTGACGAAAGTGCCGCCTCGACCACCTCGGTTTTGGTGACCCGCCTCTGCCGCGCCCGCTCCCCCACGAGCCGGGCAAGCTCCGCATCGAGCCGGAAGGTCTGCTTCACATGGCCGCGTTTCACAGATCGATCCCGTCATCGGGATCGAGCGAGGCGGCCCGCGCGGTGCGGCGCATGGCCCTGTCGGCCCCCTGCCTGTTGCGGATAGCGTCGGCCTGTGCGCCGTCCTCGCCGAAATCGAATTCGCCGCGCGTGGGTTCAGGCGGGGTCACGACACCCTCATGGACCGGAAGTTCAGGCTCCTGTCGGATGCCGCCATTTGCGGCATCGCTGGCGGCTTCCGCCTTGCGCGTATGTCTGGGCGGCACAGGAACCGGCGGCAGACCGGACCAGTCGTCGGCCACTTGCCCTGCCGGTCCCACACCGGCTGGAGTCAGCACACGATCGGCGAGACGGCGATCCTTGAA
>JAEWIL010000061.1 GCA_023387085.1 Pseudomonadota bacterium
CCCTTCCCCCGAACGCAAGCTGCTGGCGTCGATCCACGATGTCGGCCCGCGCTTCGCGGACGAGGTCGAACGCCTCCTCGACCGGATCACATGCCATATCGGCGAGCCGCTGCTCGCGATGCTGGTCGTCCCCGATCATTGGAGCGGCGCGCCGATCGCGCGCGATCCCGATTTTCAGCGCCGGCTTCGCGGCTGGGCCGAAAGCGGTATCGAAATGTTCGTCCACGGCTGGACCCATCGCGACGATGCGCGCCACGAAGGCCGGATCGACGGATTTCGCGCACAGCATATGACTGCTGGCGAAGGCGAGTTCCTCGGCCTTGACCACGCCACGGCGCTCGCGCGCATGACAGCAGCCAAGAAGCTGCTCGAAGACTGGACGGGATTGCCCGCGACCGGCTTCATCGCGCCCGCCTGGCTCTATGGACGCGGTGCTTTGTCCGCGCTTGCCGAGGCTCGTTTCACGATGGCCGAGGATCATATGAAGGTCTGGAACCCGCGCACCGGTGCGGTCCTGTCGCGCGGGCCGGTGATCACCTGGGCCAGCCGCAGCCCGGCGCGGATCGCCAGTTCGATCGGCTTCGCCGCCCTCGCTCGTCATGCACTCGCGCCGTTGCGCGATGTCCGCGTCGCGGTGCATCCCGGCGACGTGCATGTCCCGCGCCTGCTTGCCAGTATCGACGCGACCTTCGCCCGGCTGCTGCGCGGCCGCCGAGCCGCACGCTACGCCGAACTGGCAGCAGATGATCATGCCGCGATCCGCCCCGACACCGCAAGCAACGCCTGATAATGTGCGATCAGCGCCGCGACATGGTCGCGGTCGGAGCGCACCGCCGCTGCCGCTTCGCCTGCCGCGGCGCGCAGCCCGTCGCGGTCGCGCGCGCATAGCCGCAGGATCGCGTCGGCCATCGCCGCGCCATCGCGCGCGGCATAGGTCTCGGCGAAGGCGGGAAGCGCGATCTCGCTACATCCACCTTCGTCGGGGACGATCAGCGGCAGCCCCGAGGCAAGCGCTTCCGAAGCGACGAGGCCGAAGGTTTCGCCCTCGCAGCCGTGGATCAGCGCGTCGCCGCTCGCCAGCAGGGTCGCAAGCTGCGGCCGGTCGTACACCGGCCGGAACAGGCGGATGTGCGGGTTGCCGCCGACCTGCTTCTGTAGCGCAGCGCTCGCCGGCCCCGTGCCGATCAGGACCAGCCCGATCGGCCGATGCGCGCCCGCCGCCTGTACCGCGTCGACGACGAGGTTCCAGCGCTTTTCGGCGTGGTGGCGCCCCACCCCTAGCAACAGCACCGCCGTTTCAGGAAGATCGCACCGCGCCAGCAGTTCGGCGCGCAAGCTCGTATCGCGACGATCGGGTGCGAAGGCGCTGCGGTCGATGCCGAGCGCGATGCAACAGGCGCCGCCGATCGCGCGCTCGGCGAGCCGCTTTTCGAGCGACGCGCCGCAGACGACGAGGCTGTCGAACAGCGGCATCGCCCGGCGCAGATAGCGGTTGAACCAGTCGAAGGCCGCATCGATCCGCTCGCGCGAGGCGATGCGGCCGAACCAGCGTTGCGGATAGGAGGTCACAGGATCGCTGTGGAGAAAGAAGATTTTCGCCGCCTCGCCTTGCCATTTGCCGACGATCCACGCCGGCCGCCACGGCGACGAGGCCTCGACGACGTCGGGCTGCAACCGGTCGAGCCAGCTATGGACGGGCGCCGCGTCCCAGAACATGCGATAATTGGCATCGAAGGGGAGCACCGGCGCCTTGATCCAGACGATCCGCCCACCGGTCGCGCGCTCTTCGATCCGGCCCTCGACGCCCGGCGCGAGGATTGTGAGATCGTGACCGAGTTCGGCGAGCAGTTGCATCTTGCGATCGACGTAGCTGCGTACGCCGCCGCCGTTCGGCGAATAGAATTCACAGACATCGACGATCCGCACGGCCTATTTCCCCTTCAGCGGCGAGAAGCCGAGGCCGCTGAAATAGTTGAGCCGGACATGCACCTCGGTCACGCCGTTGCCGAGCGTCACCGCCGCCTTCGCCGCCTTCGGCTTGCCCCAGCCGAGCTTCGGATTGCCCGGAAAGCCGGCGCCGTCGACCGAGAAGCTGAACTTCCGCTTTCCGTCGCGGTCGTGGATCAGCGCGAAGCTGTAGCGCCCCGCCCTCGGGGCGCGGATGCAGAGCGCGACCGGCCCGGCGGGCGGCGTCGGCACCTCGATGCGCCGAAAGGCCTTGCCCGCCGCCTCCAGCACCATGTCGTCGGCCAGAAAATCCTGATCGTTGCTCGGGAAAAGTTCGAGCCGCAGCTTGCCCTTGCGGTCCTTGAGTCCGTCGAACCAGGCGAGCAGCGCGGGGGCCGTGGCTCCCGGCGTGCAGGCGGCATCGCCGAGGATCGGGGCGGCGCGCACCGGCATCGCGGCGAGCACCGGCAGCGCCGCCAGAAACAGCAGCCGTCTCACGCCGCCGCCTCCTTGCGAAAGGGGAGCCAACTCGCGGCAAGGACGACGACATGACAAAGAAGGGTCAGCGCGACCGTCAGCGCGACGAGGCGCGCCACCTCGGCATCGTTGCCGACGAGCAGCAGCGCCAGATTAGCGAAGACGATATCCTTGTTGGGCATGAGCGGCAGTCGGGCCACGAGCTGGCGCCCGGTCACGAGCAGCGCCCAGATACCGAGCGGGACGTCGGGGAGAGCGAGGTGCCAGCACAGCGCGAGCAGCCCGGTGTAAAGGATCGTACGCAACAGATGGACACCGAATATCCAGATCAGATCGCGGTTCGACAGCGAGAAAATCCGGCGCCGGAACAGCAGCGCGGCCAAAGAAAGCGCGAGGATCGCGCCGATCGACGCGAGCACCGGCCCGACATAGCCGGCAGGGATGAGCGAGATGGCAAAGGGCGCCGCGAAAGCGAGCAGCGCGAGGGTCACGACATTGCCGACGATCGCCGAGAGGATGCTGACATCCTTGATCGCCGCGAACGGAGCCGCCACCATCTGGAGCCGCGCCCGTGCCCAGGCGTAGAAATAGGCCTCGCCCGAATAGCCGAGCAATATCTCGTTCGCGACCATCTTGCGGAGGATCGGCGCGATGCCCGCGGGCGGCAGACCCCATAGGCGACGGAAGATCACATAATCTGACAGCGGCTGGACCGCATAAATGGCAAGGAAGGCAAGGTAGAAGCGCGGATCGGTCGGAAGGGCTGCGTCGAGCGCGGCAAGGCCGCCGCCGATCAGTTCGCGGGCCAGTCCGACGAGCAGCGCGAGGCTGAGCGCGCCACTCAGCAGCATCGGCCAGCGGCTGCGGATCGGCAGCAGCGGTTCGAGCGCGGCGAGCGGTTCGCGATTGGCCGGGGGCGCTAGCGTCAGTCCGTTCACAAAATCTTCCCGTTACTGGCCGCGCGGTCGGCCCGCCGACAGGCCGACCGCGCTCTCATTCAGGCAGACGGTGCGGCACCGAAAATCCCGCACCTCCCTGGATGCGGAAAATTTCCGGCGGTGCCGTCTCGCTCACGAAAGCCCGCGAAGGGCAACGAACATTCACGACGAAGGGCGATAGGCCTGTGGGCGCACAACATATCCTGATCCTGTTTCACGACTTCTCGTTCGGCGGGACCGAAGTCATTGCGCTCCGCCTCGCCACGCACTGGGTGCGCGAGGGACGCCGCGTAACGATCCTGTGCGGGACGCCCGATGGGCCGCTTCGCGCCTCGGTGCCGCCGGGGGTTCACGTCCTGACGCTCGACCCCGAGATCGGCCGTAGCCCGCTCTCGCGGCTTCGGCTGCGCCGAGCGGTAAGGGATACGATCGCGCGGACGCGCTGTGACACGCTGTTCCTGCCTGGCAATTTTCACCTCATCCTCGCAGGCGCGGCACGCGGGCTGGCGAAGCGGCCGACGGTGGTCGCAAAGGTCAGCAATCCGCTCGCGCCGGGCCGCTTCCTGCCGGTACGGCGCTTGCTCGCACTCGCCTATCGCTGGGCCGCGCGCGACGTCGATTGGCTGGTCGCGATGTCATCGGGGCTTGCCGCCGATGTGCGGCGATTGACCGGCAGCGATGCGGTCAGCGTCATCTTCGATCCGAATGTCGCCATCGGCCATCCGATACCGCAACGTGCGCCGGTCCCCCCCAACGGACCGATCCACCTTCTCGCAGCGGGACGGCTGGTCGAGCAGAAGGATTTCGCGCTCACCCTTAATATCGTCGCGGAGCTTGCGAGGCAGCGCGAGGTTCGGTTGACCCTGCTTGGCGAAGGCCCCCAACGCGCCGCGCTCGAGCGCCTCGCGGCGCGGCTCGGTATTGCGCATCTGGTCGATATGCCCGGGCATGCCGCGTCGATCCGCTCCGCACTGGCCCGCGCCGACCTTCTCCTTGTCACCTCACGCTATGAAGGCGGACCGGCGGTGGCGGTCGAAGCGCTCGAACAGGGCGTGCCGGTGATCGCGACCGATTGCTCGCATTTTCTGCGCGATCTGCTCACGGAGCCCGACTATGGCACGATTATCGAGACGCGGTGGCCGGCGGCCTTCGCGGCGCGATTGCTGGCGTGGACGGACTGCCCCGACCGGCGGCCCTTCTCCCCCCAATCGGCAATCGGCCCGTTCGAGAGCGGTCATGCCGCGCGCGCTTATCTGCAATTGTTCGACCGGCTGGCCGGTGGCCCCGACCACCCCCACTCCGCAGCTCGCAGACATGCGACGGCGGGCCTCTAGGCGCCGCCGCTACCGGACCGCCGCGCGACCGCCGGTCACCGCCTGATCGGGCAGGACGCTGTCGTACCGGCGCCGATAAGCGTCGAATAGCTGTCGGGCCAGCAGCAAGGCTGCTCGCATCTCCGCAGCATTTCGATCGGCCGCAGCCATCGCCAGCTTGCCAAACGCATCGGCAAAGCGCGGATCGGTGGGGAGATATCGCAGGCGGGCATCGGCGCGGCCCATCGCCGAATCGATCAGCATCCAGTCGGGAGCCGGAGTTGCGAGCTGCGCCTCCGTCGCCAGTTGTGCATAATCCATCAGCGCGAAGGCCGCCTGCTTGTCTGCCTGGTCGGAAAGATCCTCGCACAGCAGGCGCATGGTTTCCAGTGAGGCAATTTTGACCGCGCGGCTGTCGCCCCGCGCGGCAGCGTCTTCCACGGCCGCAAGATAGGGCGCAATGTCGCGCCTAATGCTCGGTCCGAGCGACCGATGTACGCCCTTTTCCGAATAGAGCGCGTTGCCGGCTTCTTGCCGAAGGCGCGCGGGCGGCATAGCCTGCGCGTCGACCGCCAGCGTGCGGAAGATGCGCGCGGCCGCCAGCTTGAGTTGGTCCGGAACCACCGCATAGGTCTGGATATCGGCCCGCGAAGTCAGGGCAAAGGTCGCGATCGCTTCGTCCGACGGCGCGTCGAGCGCGCCATATCCAGCGACAAGGAACGCAACGAAGATGCCACCGGCGAGCGTCCATTTGACGGCCTCTCCAAACAGATGATTTCGAATGACTGCCATCAAACCGATCCTTTCGTGATCGAGACGACACCTCATCCGAAAATCCGCACCGTGAATCCCGGCGAAAGGAGAAGCTGTTTGAACTACAGATCCAGGCCCAGAGCCAGAAAGGTGTGAAAACCTGCTTTTCCTCGGTCGCCGCCGAGGCTCGGCCCGCCCGAAGCCAAGAGCCGCCACGGCCCGCGCAATCGATAGATCACGCCAAGGCCAAGGTTTGTGACCGCTTGCCCTCCCACCGTGTCGGCGCCCTGCAGGTCGGCTTCGACTCCGATCACCAGACGCTCATCCAACTGGCGGGTAATCGCCGCACCGCCCTCCCAATAATCGCGATTGCCCAAGCCCGGATTGATCGCATATCCC
>JAEWIL010000098.1 GCA_023387085.1 Pseudomonadota bacterium
GCCCGGCCCTTATCCCTTCGCGCAACACTTCGGCAAAGCGCTTGCCGGTTTCGGGATAGACATAGTCGCGCGCGAGCAGCGCGGCATATTTCTCGGCCACACTATCGCCGTTGACCTCGTCGGCGGCCACTGCCGGCGAAGGCGCGATCGTCGGTGCCGCCGCCATCGCCGCGGCGACCAGCAGGCCCGAAAGAAGACGCGAAGACCGAATCATCATAAGCTCCAATCCAACCCCGGACCGGATAAGTGTATCATATAAGCAATACAGATCAACTACATTTGTAGTCGTGTCATCGTTTGCGCGCGAACCAGACGAGCAGCGCGCCGACAACCGCAAGGATCGCGCCGTTTCGCGTCCACACCCGGTCGCCGAGCATGAAGCTGCTTTCGGGCCAACGCACGACGTCGAGGCCCTGCAAGATCCACAACGCGCCCATCAGGATCGCGGCCACGCCGACGATCGCCATGATGCCCTTCAATGCCCCCATGATCCTCTCCTATCGCCGCTGCAATCCGATCAGCGGACGCAGCCAGCCGATGCTGCGCCCGATCGCGTAGAAAAGCCAGCATCCCGTGACTGTCGCCGCAAGCAGGATCAGGAAGGACGGCAGCGGCGCCACCCCGCCGCGCAGCAGCCAGAAACCGACCAGCACGATGATCGTCTGGTGGATGATGTAAAAGGGGAACACCGCCTCCGCCAGCATCGCGCGCCGTGGGTGGTCGCGGTTCGCATAGCGGTCGGCGATCCCGACCAGCGCGACGATCGACGCCCAGCCCTGCACCAGCCGCACGATCATGAGGGTCGTGACGATCCCCGCCGGCGCCGGGCCTTCGTCCAACGCGCTCCACATCGCCCAGGCGATATAGCCATAGGCGGTCACCGCAAGCAGCGCCGCCGGCGGCCAGCAGCGCGCAACCGCATCGAACAGCACCGGCCGCACGCGAAGCAGCCACCCGATAAAAAAGGGCACGAGATAGTGAAGATGGGTCGGCCCGTCGTCGACCAGCGCGTGCGTCTCGCGGTAGCCCGGAAAGGCAAACAGGATTGCGAGCCATGCCGCCAGCGGCACGGCCAGCAAACCCCAGCCGCCGAGCAACCGCGCCGCGCCGTCGGCGATCTTCGCGCGCACGCGTTCGGGGACGAGCGCCAGCACCGCGACCGCAAGCAGCGTGTAGACGAACAGGTAAACGACGAACCACAGATGCTGCCACGTCGGCAGCACGATCCCCTCGAGCGTACCGAAGCGGAAATAGTCCGCGAGCCAGAAATGGATGAAGCCCCGGGCATAGCCGTGCTGCGTCACCAGCTCGATCCACGGCTGCACCGGAATGACGACGATGACCCCGAACAGCAGCGGGATCAGCAACCGCGCGCTTCTCGAACGCAGAAAGGGGCCCGGCGCGCCGAGCTTCGCAAACAACGCCGCGCTCGCATAGCCCGACACCAGGAACAGCAAGGGCAGCCGCCAGCTGTTCGTCGCCATCATCGGGATCTGGACCCAGTCCATCGGATGGGGCGTTTTGACGTGCCAGCCCCACGGCACGAAATACATGCCGATATGATAGAGGATCAGCAGCGCGAACGCGCCGATCCGCAGCCAGTCCATTCCATAATGCCGTGTCTTGGGCATGGCGGCGAATCTCCTTTGCCGGTTCGTGCCGCAATCGCTAATCGGGGACACGGCCGGCGGGCGATCCCGACGGGACAAGGGGCGGAGCCGGCGTGACGGACGAACAGGGACGAGGGACGAATGGCGGCGCAGCCGGGACGAGCGGACCCGGCAGCGGGCTGAGCGCGCGCGCGCTGACCGCGCTGCTGCTCGGCGCGGTCCTCCTGTTCGGGCTCGTCCGCATCGCCGCGAACGTCTATTCCTACATCGCCGACCGCGAGGGCGCGGGTCTCGCGACGTCCGAGGCCCTCGCCTGGATGCTCGAGGGAAGCAGCCTCGTCGCCTGGACCGCAATGCTGCTACCCTGCTGGTTCGCCGTCCGGCACATCCGGCCGCCGCGCGTTTCGCTTCCCGCAACGATCGCGGTCCACACGCTGCTCGCGATTCCAGTCTCGCTCGGTCATGTCGCGCTGATGGTCGTCTTTCGGACCGCCCTCTGGCGCCTGATGGGGATGGACTATCATTTCACCGCGCCCGACGGCTCGCCGCTCCTCTACGAATTCCGCAAGGATCTCTCGGCCTATGCCGAGTTTGTTTTCATCCTCTTCCTCATCCAGTGGCTTGTCGCGCGCTATGCCGCGCCGCCCGCCGCTGCGCCCGAGCGACGCGCGCTGACGGTGGATGACGGGCCGGTCACGCACCATCTGCCGCTCGACGAGATCGAGCATGTCACGGCGGCGGGCAATTATGTCGAGATCGCGTGGCGCGGCGGACGGCTGCTCCACCGCGCCACGCTGAGCGCGGTCGAAGCGGAGCTGGGTGCGCCTTTCGCGCGCATCCACCGCAGCCGGCTCGTCCGCCGCAACGCGGTGCGGCGTGTCGTCACCCACAAGAGCGGCGACTTCGACGTCGAACTCGAAAGCGGCGAGACGCTTCGCGGGAGCAGGCGCTATCGGGGGAATGTGGAGGGGTGAAACGCCGTCATTGCGAGGAGCCGCAGGCGACGAAGCAATCTCCAGCTATCGGCCTTGCGCGAAACCGCCAGCGGGAGATTGCTTCGCCACGCTCGCAATGACGACCTTAATCGAGCACCCGCCACGCCAGCTCGGCAAATTCGCAGAGCAAGGGCCGCGTATCGCGCGGGTCGATAATGTCCTCGACCCCGAATTTCTCCGCCGTGCGGAACGGCGAGCGCACGCGGTTCAATCTCTCGCGGATCGCCTCCAGATGCGCGGCGGGATCTTCCGCCGCCTCCAGTTCGCTCTTGTACGCGACCTCGACCCCGCCCTCGATCGGCAGGCTGCCCCAGTCGCCCGACGGCCAGGCGAAGCGATACTGAAAGCGCTCGGCGTTCGACATCGCACTCCCCGCGATGCCATAGGCGCGGCGCACCACCACCGACGCCAGCGGCACCGTCGCGCGATAGATGGCGTTCATCGCCTGCACCCCGTAACGGATCGTCCCCGTCCGCTCGGCCTCGCCGCCGATCATGAAACCCGGATTGTCGACGAGGTGGACGATCGGCAGGCGGAACCGGTCGGCCAGCTTCACGAAACGCTCGGCCTTCTCGCTCGTCTTCGCGTCCCACGATCCGCCAAGATAGCTGGGGTCGCTCGCCAGCACCGCGACCGGATAACCATCGAGCCGCGCAAAGGCGGTGATCGCCGCCCGCCCCCAGCGCGCGCCCATCTCGAAAAAGCTTCCTGCGTCGAACACCGCAGCGCATATCCGCCGCATCGAATAGACCTGCTTCGCCTCGCGCGGCACGATCGACAGCAGCGCCTCCTCGCGCCGGTCGACCGGATCGTTGCAGGCGGTCCGCGCCGCGCGCTCGTGGATCGACGAGGGAAGATAGGACAGGAAGCGCCGCGCCGCCGCGAACGCCTCGGCTTCGGACGCGACCTCGTCGTCGACGACGCCGTTGCGCGTATGGACGTCGACCCCGCCCAGTTCCTCGCGGTCGAGCGTGTCGCCGATCGCCGCCGCGACCGCCGGCCCCGCCGCGAACAATTGCGACAGCCCGCGCACCATGATGCTGTAATGGCTCGCGACGACGCGCGCCGCGCCCAGCCCCGCGGTCGGTCCGAGCGCCAGCGCGACCACCGGCACCGTGTCGAGATTGGCGATGATCTGGTCCCAGCCCGGGACGTGCGGAATATAGGTATAGCCCATATCCTCCAGCGTCTTCACCGACCCGCCGCCGCCCGTGCCGTCGATCATGCGGATCAGCGGCAGGCGATATTCGTGCGCCATCGCCTCGCACTGGATGAACTTGCGGTGCAGCGCCGCGTCGGCCGCGCCGCCGCGCACGGTGAAGTCGTCGGCGGATGCGACCACCGGCCGACCGTCGATATTCGCGCGCCCAAAAATGAAATTGCTGGCGGCGAGGTCTTCCAGCTCACCATCGGGACCATATTTGCCGCGCCCCGCGATCTTGCCGATCTCGCGAAAGCTGCCGGGATCGATGATCGCCGCGAGCCTCGCCCGCGCGTCCATCTTGCCGCGGCCGTGCTGGCGCGCGACTTTCTCCTCGCCGCCCATCTTCTCGGCCATCGTCCGCCGCGCTGCGAGTTCGCCCACTTCTTTTTTCCAGCTCATGGCGGCGAAGCTAACTGACGTTGACGGAAACGTCATGCAAAACCTATCGTACCGCCATGACCCGCCTCATAGCGTTGCCGCTTGTCGCCTTCCTGCTCCTGCCCGCCGCCGCCCCGGCGGGCGAAGCGCGCCCGATGGCCGGCGTCGCCGAACCCTACAGGACCGACGCCTTCGATCCCGACGCGGACGCCCTGAAAGCGATCGACGCCGCGCTCGCCGCGGCCAAAATATCGGGCAAGCCTGTCCTGCTTGTGATGGGCACCAACGGCTGTCACGACAGCGCCTGGCTTGCCAATCTGATTGCGACCACCCGCTTCGCACCGGTGCGCGACCGCTACGAGATCGTCTTCGCCGACATCGGGGTGCCGCACGCAGGGCTTATACGGCATCCCGAGGTGCCGAAGCGCTTTCATTTCTGTATCAAGGGCACCCCGACGGTCGTAATCCTCGACGCCGGCGGTTATGTGCTGAACCGCAAGGCGGCGCCCAAGTGGCGCAACGCGGCGAGCCGCAGCGACGACGACATATACTGGGAACTGATGGAAGGGACGGAATGATGGCGGAGATCGATCTTGCCGGGCGCACCGCGCTCGTTACCGGCGCGTCGCGCGGCATCGGGCGCGGTATCGCGCTGGCGCTCGCGCGCGCCGGCGCCGATATTGCCGTGAACTATACGCGCGACGGCGAGGCTGCGGCGGAAACGGTGGCCGAGATCGCCGCGCTCGGCCGCAGGGCGAAGGCCTATCAGGCATCGGTCGCCGACGAAGACGCGAGCGCCGCGATGATCGCCGCGATCGAGGCCGATTTCGGCCCGCTGTCGATCCTGATCAACAACGCCGGCATCGCCAGCCGGGGCAAGAGCGTTGCCGACACCGACGCTGCCGAGGTCGAGAAATTGCTCGCGATCCACGCGGTCGGGGCGCATCGCCTGTCGCGCCTCGCGCTGCCGCAGCTTCGCCAGCACGACCGCAGCGACATCGTCATCATCTCAAGCATTGCAACGCTCCACCATGCCGCGAACGGCGCGCCCTATAATATGGCGAAGGCCGCGGGCGAAGCGCTCGCGCTGACGCTCGCCAAGGAAGAGGTCAAACATGGCGTCCGCGTCAACATCGTCGCGCCGTCGCTGACCGTCAGCGACATGGGCGAACGCCTTGCGCGCGCGATCACCGGCGGCGACATTCACGATCTCGACGCGCGATTCCCGTTCGGCCGTGTTTCCACCCCCGACGATGTCGCCGCGGCGGTGCTGTGGTTCGTCAGTGACGCCAACCCCTATTGTTCGGGCCAGAAACTTAATATCGACGGTGCAGGACAGGCGAGCTTCCGATGATTCTCGTCATTGCGAGGAGCGCAGCGACGAAGCAATCTCCAGCCATCGGCTGGCCCGCTCGCTCGCTCGAGATTGCTTCGCTCCGCTCGCAATGACGCAAAAGAAGGGGACAATGATGACCAGGCAGCTGCTGATAGCCGCGCTCGCGCTCACCCTCGCCGGCTGTGCCACGGCGCAGTCGCGCGAACCGCGCCCCGCCACCGAAAAGGCTGCCCCCGACGAACCGTTGTTCACGCCCACCGAGGTCGAGAGCCGCGGCTCGGTGACCGTCGGCGGCGTCGCCATCCCCTATCGCGCCGTCGCGGGCACGCTCGTCATCCATCCGAAGGGCTGGGACGATACCGTCCCGATCGAACGCAAACGCAACAAGGACGCCGCCGAGGAAGTCCCGAATTCCGAAGCGTCGATGTTCTACACCGCCTATTTCAAGGAGGGCGCGCCGGCCGACAGCCGTCCGGTCACTTTCCTCTTCAACGGCGGCCCCGGTTCGCCGACACTCTGGCTCCACATGGGCGCCTATGGCCCGGTGCGCGTCGAAACCCCCGATCTCGCGCACGGCAGCGCCCCCTATCGCACCGTCGCCAACGACCAGAGCCTGCTCGACGTCTCCGACCTCGTCTTCGTCGACGCCCCCGGCACGGGCTTCAGCCGCGTCGCGGGGAAGGACAAGGACAAGGCGTGGTTCGGCGTCGATCAGGACATCCACGCCTTCACCGTCTTCGTGCGCGATTTCCTGTCGAAATATGGCCGCTGGAAATCGCCCAAATATCTTTATGGCGAAAGTTACGGGACGATGCGCGCGGCGGGGATGACGCTGGCGCTGCAAAAACAGGACATCGATCTCAACGGGGTGATCCTGCTTTCCGATATTTTGAACTGGGACCTGATCCCCGACGATCCGCAGGTCAATCCGGGGGTTGACCTGCCTTATGTGGTCTCACTGCCCACCTATGCCGCGACCGCCTGGTACCACAAGCGCGCCGGCGCGGGCCGCGACCTTGCCTCGTGGCTCGCCGAGGCCGAGGCTTTCGCGACGACCGATTACACGCTCGCCCTGATGAAGGGCAACGACCTCGCCGACGCCGAGCGACAGGCGATCGCGGCGAAGCTCCACGCCTACACCGGCCTGCCCGTCGATTATCTCCTCAAGACCAACCTTCGTATCGAATATGGCGCGCTGCAAAAGGAATTGCTCGCCGACAAGGGGCTGACGACCGGCACGCTCGACACGCGCTTCACCGGCGCGACGCTCGATCCGCTGAGCAAGGTCGCCTCGAACGATCCGCAGGGCACCGCGATCGGCGCCGCCTATACCGCGGCGTTCAACGATTATGTCCGGGGCACGCTCGGCTATGGCGCGGGGACGCATTATGAGGGCGGGCTCGATGTCTATTCGAGCTGGGATTACAAGCACCGCCCGCCCGGCGCCGACCGCGCGCTGATCGCGCTCCCCAACGTCCTCCCCGACCTCGCGGTCGCGATGAAGCAGAACCCGAAGCTGAAGCTGCTCGTCACCGGCGGTTATTTCGACGTCTCGACGCCTTATTTTGCGGGAAAATACGAGCTACGCCATCTGCCGGTGCCCAAGGAGCTTCAGGCCAACATCGCGTATAAATATTACAGCTCGGGGCACATGGTCTATGTCAATCCGGCGCTCTTGTCAGAGATGCACAGCGACGTCGCCGACTTCATCCGGCGGACCGACGGCGTCGATTAGACTCCCAGGCGATCGTCATTGCGAGGAGCGCAGCG
>JAEWIL010000108.1 GCA_023387085.1 Pseudomonadota bacterium
AGCCAGGGCATCAGGATCGACATGTTGCTGATGGCGGCGACCGCCAGCGTCGCCACGACGGTCCAGCAACTGATCCAGTAACTCCATGCCACGATGAAGCCGGTGCCGGGGCCGAAGGCCGCGGCGCCATAGGTAAAGGCGGCGCAACCCTCGGGCAAACGCCTGGCCAGCCGCGCGAAGACGATAGCGAGGCACAGCGTCCCCGCGATCGACACCAGCCAGCCGATGACGGCGTTCCAGCCGAGCGGCGCGAGGTCGCGCGGGAGCAGGAACACGCCCGACCCGATCATATTGCCCATGCCAAGGGCGATGCACATCAAAAGGCCGAGCTTTTGGCCCGGCCTTTCGTGTTGGGCGGCGGTCTGCGTCACCGGGTCAGAACTTGGCGCCCAGGCGCGCCCCGATGGTCTGGGGCTGGTTCACCAATATCTGCACCCGTCCGTCGCACTGGCCGCAGTTGGAGAAACGCGACAGTTCGGCGCGCTCGTCGAACGCATTTTGCAGGAACAGCTCGAAGCTGTAGCGGCTCCAGTCGAAACCGAGCGCGAAATCGACCGTGGTCGATCCCCGTATCCGTCCGAGTGCATTTGCCGTATCGACGCGGATGTCCGGCGTCGCCGAACTGCGATGGGCGATCACCGACTGGAGATGCATCTCGCCCGGCCCGACCGGGAATTGATAGCGCACCGTCGCATTGCCGTTGAACTTCGGCGTGACGGGAAGCCGCGTTCCCTTCGCCGCCGCGATCGAATTGTCCGGTCCGGTGCAAAGATAGGTCGGATCGTCGATCGCGCAGAGATTATTCCGGGTCTTGGCGTCGGCGTACGACGCGGCCCCCGAAATGGTCAGCCCCTGGGTCGGCCGGATATTGATGTCGGCCTCGATCCCCTTGATTCGCGCGTTCGGGCCGTTGTGGATTTCGGTGAAACTATTCTCGCCCAGGAAGGAGAATTGGAAGCGTTTCCAGTCCTGCATATAGATGGCAGCGTTAAGCCGGACCATCCCGTCCGCGAGCGTCGTCTTGAGTCCCAGTTCGTAATTGGTCAGAAAATCGGCCGCATAAGGAACGATCGTCGCGCGCCGGTTTATCCCGCCGGGGCGGAACCCGCGCGACCAGGTCGTGTAGAGCAACAGGTCCTCGCTGGGTTTCCAGGTCAGGTTCAGGCGGTGCGTGAAGCCCGTATCCTTGGTCCGCTTGGGGACCAGCTTGCCGTTCACGAAATCGGCAAGATTGGTACAGGGGCTACCCGGTACGAGGGCCGGAAGGAGCGTTCCGCCCGGGTTATCGCGTAGAATCTCGCCTGTCGTTGTGTAGCAGCCGGCAACCCCCGTTCGCGAACTGCCCGCGGCATTATAGGGCGGGCCATCCGGATCGCGGCCAAAACCGAAAAAGCCCACCAGACTATTATTATATTTATAATAGCGCCCACCGCCGGTCAGCGTAACGGTCGGCGTGATGTCGAAGCTCGCTTCGCCGAACGCCGCATAGTCGCGGTCGACGCGCTTCTGTTCGGTCAGCCACAAGGTGCCGGGACGGCCGTTGACCGACAGATTGTCGGCGAGACCCGGGATCAGATAATCCTGATGGATCTGGTTGCTCTGGCGCTGGTAGAACAGCCCGGCAACAACGCGGAAACGCTCGTCCTGCGGCGAGGATATCCGCAGTTCCTGGCTCATCTTGCGGAAATGATCGGTGCCGATGATATATTGCCGTGGATCGATCGTGTTCCCGGCATTGTCCTGAATGTAGAAATAGCCGGCAAGCCCGCCATAATCGGCGTAGAGCGCGTCATAGGCCTCGGCATAGTCGGTGTAATCGTTGATCTGATACGCTTTGCGGTCGAGATAGGCGCCCGCATAGGTGATATCGAAATTGCCGATCTTGCCCTCGACGGTCAGCGCCGCCTGAATGAACTTGTCGGTCCGCATGTCGGGGTAGAAGCGCTGGACCTGCAGGTCGCCGACGCGCGGGTCCTGATAGAAGGTACCGTGGCTCTTTTGCTTCTGATACAGGACGGTCGGCGTGACAGTCCAATTGTCGTCGAGATCGACCTTCAGCGCGGCACGGCCACCATATACCTCTGCGTCGTTGAAATTCTTTTTGACGAAGGCGGCATTGTTCACCGAAATGCCACCGGGGCCGCAGGTGATGCCGTCTTCGCCATTGTCCACGGCGGCACAGAAGGTCCGCGTTCCCGGGACATTGTCGATATAGCCGCCGTCCTTCTGGTACCAGCCGACGAAGCGCACCGCCGCCATCTCGCTGATCGGCGCGTTGATCATGCCTTCCAGCCGGCCGCCCATGCCGCCGTGCCTGATACTGTTGAGTTCGCCGTCGACCCGCCCCTCGAAGCCCGACGGGTCGGGCTTGTTGGTGATGATGCGGATCGTGCCCGCCTGCGACGAGGCGCCATAGAGCGTCCCCTGCGGCCCCGCGAGCGATTCGATGCGGGCGATGTCATAGATATGGACGTCGAGGGTGCCGCCGATCGTCGTCACCGGCTGTTCGTCGAGATAGACGCCGACGCTGGGCAGCGAGCCCGAATGATTGCCGTCGCCGCCGCTCGCGACGCCGCGCATATAGACGGTGGTGACGCCCGGCTGGCTCGACTGGAACGAGACGCTGGGCAGGAGTTTCGAGAAGTCCTCGAAATTGGCGACATTCAGCTGGTCGAGCTTCTTGGTTCCCAGCGCCTGGATGCTGATCGGAACATCCTGAAGATTTTCCTCGCGCTTTTGCGCGGTGACGACGATTTCGTCGTCATAGCCGCCCTTCGGCTCCGCCTGCGCCCAGGCCGCTCCCGATGACAATATGGTCGAAGACAAGGACGCCAGAAACAGCGCACGACGTGACGAAAGGACCCGCATGAAAACCCCCCTTTTCTATGCTGGCGCCGTTACAACGGCGTCTGTCGGCCAAGGTGTGGCAGCTTTGATGCAATCGTCAATCGGGGTGCGCTAAATTGGCAGCCCCCGATCATAGTTTCGGGTGAAGTATGACAAAATTGCAACATCGGCCTCAGACGCGCGCCGGATATTGCTCCAATACCGGTCCCAATGCTTCGACGAGCGGCCCCAGCCACGGCTCCATCGCGCGCCATTGGTCGACCCCGTCGCGGTTGACAGGCCGCCGTACCTGCTCCGAACTCGCGGTACGAACCGCACGTTCGTTGGTATGGAAATCGAGGCACGCCTCCTCGAACGGCAGCCCGAGCCAAGCCAGCATCGCGCGCACCTCGGTCTCCAGATCGGCGATCACGCGCTCGTGGAAGATGCGATGGACATGGCCCGGCAAAACCTGATCGAAATGCGCCATCAGGTCGACATAGTCCGCGTAATAGCGTCCCATGTCGGCGAGATTGTAACTGAACGCCTGTCCGCGCGCAAAATGCTGTTTGAAATTAGAAAAGCAGCAATCCATCGGGTGCCGCCGCGCGTCGATGATCTTTGCGTTCGGCAGGATCAGCTTGATAAATCCGGTGTGCAGCCAGTTGTTCGGTAGCTTGTCGATGTAGAAGGGCTTGCCGCTTTTGCGCTGGATTCGCGTATCGTCCAGATATTGCTCGCCAAGTTCGCGGGCCTGGACGGCGGACAGGCTGGCGACGCCGCCCAGACTTCGCGCCTTGCCATAGAGTTTGGGAATATCGGGCAGTTCCATCGTGCCCTCGACCATCGAATGGCTCGCCAATATCTGTTCGATCAGGGTCGAACCCGCGCGCGGCATGCCGACGATGAAGACCGGATCGGGTGAGTCGGCCCCGTGATCGCCGCGCGCCGCGAAAAATTCCTTCGTATAAAGCGCCTTGGCGTGGTCGACCGCGGCGCGCGTCTGGTCCGCATCATAGTCGAGGAGAGCGCGGCGCAGCGCGTTGCCCCGCTCGTAATGACCGAAAGCGGTCTCGGCCTCGCGCCGCTGCTCATGTGCCTTGCCGAGCGCGAAATGCAGGTGAAAGCGGTCCTCGGGGGCGAGATCCTCGCGATCGAGCGCCGCCTGCATCGCCGCCAGATCGGCGTCGTCGAAGCGCAGCGTCTTCAGATTGGCGAGGCTCCACCATATCTCGCCGAGCGCCGGATTGAGCGCAAGCGCCCGGCGATAGGCGGCCACCGCATCCTGCTGCCGCCCGACGGTCTTGAGCATATGGCCATAGGACATCCAGATTTTCGGCTGCTTGCCGACATTCCGCAGCACCTGCTCATAAAGCGCGAGCGCCTCGTCGAATTCGCCAACGCGGCCGAGCGCTGCGGCCTTCAGATTGGCATTCCCCGGATTGTCCGGATCCTCGCGCTGCAACCTGTCCAGCTCGGCAATCGCCTCGGCCGAACGGCCCTGACGATGGAGGACGGTGGCAAGGTTCGAGCGCGCGGCAAGGAAATCGGGTGCGAGCTCGAGCGCCCGGCGCAGCAACGCCTCGGCATCGCGATAGTGTTCGATCCGCGCCGCCAGCTCGGCGAGCATGCGGATCGCCGCGACGTCGAAGGGGTCGCGCTTCAAATGCGCCTTTAGAACCGGCTCGGCATCGTGCAGCCGGTTCTCGGCCAGCGCCAGCGCCGCCGCCATCAGTTCGGGGTTCCGCACCCCTCTGGCGATCGACGTCTGCGCCCGGTCCGCCATCTTCAGCTTTTCTTCCGGGCCTTGGCAATCGCCTGCTTCAGCGCGTCATAGCCGACCTGGCCCTGGAACAGCTGATCGCCGACGATCCATGTCGGGGTCGCGTTGAGCTGGAGCTGCGTTGCCAGCGCAAGGTTCGAATCGATCTCGCGCTGGAACAGCGCCTCGTTCGCGGTCGCGTCGGCGCTGCCGTCGGTCACCACGCCCGCCTTCCCCGCCGCCGCGGCTATGGCCGACGGGTCGAGCGAGGACGCGGCGAACATCGCGTGGTGGAAGGCGTCATATTTGCCCTGCCGCGCGGCGGCGAGCGCCATGATCGCGGCGTCGCGGCTCTGCGGCGAGATAATCGGCAGCTCGCGGAACACCACCTTCAACCGCCTGTCCTCGCGGATGAGACGATCGACGTCGGGCACGCTCGCGCGACAGAAACCGCAGGCATAATCGGTGAAGACGACCAGCGTGACATCGCCATCGGCGTTACCCGCCCATGCCCCCGCGTAAGGCTTTTCGAGCGCGGGACGCACGGCGTCGACGGCCTTCGCCATCTCCTTGTTGCGCTGCGCTTCAAAGGCTTCGGGGATCATTTCGGGATGCGCGCGAATATAGTCGGCGACGATCGTCTCAACCTCGCCCTTGCTCATGCCGCCGCCGAAACGGCCGCCGAGCCAGAATACAGCGCCGAGCAGCAGGACCGCGCCGAGGAATATCGCCCAGAGCGGACCGGGCAAGGCGCTTGCCGGCATGGCGGCACGCTGCGCGGGGGCCGGGGCCGGTCGATGCGGCATGCGATCGTCCGGTTCGGGCCCCGAAATCGATGGCGGCGGCGGTGCGGCGGCGGCCTTCGCCCTGACGGATTTTGCCGATGGAGCCGCGATCGCCGCCGGCTCGCCGGCAAACAAGGGCAGGTCGGGGGTGTTTGCGGCCTCGACGACCCGCGCTTCGGCCTCTTCGCGCGCGAGCAATTGCTCGAGGCCCGATGGCGGCGGCGCAGCCTCGCGCGTCGCGGGACGCAATTTGGTCGCGGCCTCGCCGATCTGCTCGCGCAGACTAACGGTCCCAGCTTTGGCGACGGTCCCGATCCCGGCCTTCGTCTTGCCCGCAACCTCGCCGAGTCCGCGTCCGGCCTCGCTCGAAAGTTTGCGAGCCTTATCGCCGAGCGCCATCTTCTCCCACGCCTCGCCGCCCGCTTTCGCGGCGGTGCGTGCGGCGGCGGCCGATCCGCGGCCGATCGCGCTGGCGGTGCGCGCGGTCAGCGCACCGGTTTTCGCGGCGAGCTCGCGAGAGCGGCGGGGTATTTCCAGCGCTTCGATCCGCGCCGGGATGTCGGCGCGTTCGCCGACACCGATCGTCCAGTCGGCGAAGCGTTCGGCACCATCGCGGATGCGCTCCCAAAGACCCGCGGCGCCCGACTTTATCGCTTCGGGCCTCACCAGCGGGTCGCGGGACTTGCTCGTGGTCTTGTAGCGCGCAAGGTCGACGCCGACGGGCGGCTCGTCTTTGGGCTTGGCCAGGCCTTCGTCGCGCGGCGGGGCCGACACGTCGGGCGTCGGCGCCGGGTCGCGCAGCCACGGCTGGTAATAATCGTCTTTCTTTTCGGTCACTTGTCGCCCTTGATGCACCGTCCGCGGCGGCGCTTCCTATCGTATCCCGTTTGAATCTAGCGCTTTTTGCGGGTCTGTTCCACCTCGGCGCGCGAAACCAGCGCAATATCCTGTGCGCGAATCCAGTCGGACGACCCCTCGGGCAGACCCTGCATCGCAGCTTCGGCATTACGCAGCGCGAGCGCGGACTGTCCACCCTCCAGATTATAGCGTTCGGCCGAAGCGAGCGCGGCGCGCGCCTGATCGCCCTTGCCGGCATAGACGATGCCAAGCTGGTACCAGGCGAAGGGATTCTGGTTGTCGAGCGCGACCGCCGTCTTGAGCACCGTCTCGGCCTCGGCGAAATTGGCGGGATCTTCGGTCGCGATCAACGCATGACCCAACGTCGCCGCGATCAGCGGCTGCGAGCGCGAATTGGTCACCGCCTCGCGCAGCGGCGGGATCGCCTCCTTCGGCCGCCCCGATTCGAGCAGCACCTGCCCCTCGAGCTCAAGGAAGTAGGGGTCGTGCGGAGCAGTTTTGAGCAGGCCCTCTACCTCGCCCAGCGCCTTGGCGGGATAGGCGCTCTTGTGCCAGGCATAGGCGCGGGCGTAACGCGCCGGAATGCTGGTATCGCTTTCGGGAAATTTGCGCAGCGTGCGCTGCGGGTCGGCGATATAGCCTTCGAGCTTGGCCTTCACGCGCTGGAATCGGGCCTCGATCTTCGGATCGGCGGGCTTTTCCCATGCCGGGTCGACGACATAGACCTCGCGAAGCGACTGGATGCGGTCGCCCGACATCGGATGGGTGCGGCCATAAGCCTGATCGTCGTCCTGCTTGATGCCATAGCGAAATTCAAGATTCTGGAGCTTCTTGAAAAAGGCCAGGCTGCCGCGGCCGCTGATCCCGGCTTTCGACAGATACTGGGCGCCGGCGGCGTCGGCGGTCGATTCCTGGACGCGGCTGAACGCCAGATATTTGCCGAGGGCGGCCTGCTGGCCCGCCATCATGATTCCCATTCCCGCCTCGCCGCCGCCCGCCGCGATCGCGGCAGCACCGAGCAGCAGGCTGAGCAGCGAAATGCCGGTTGCAGTCTTCGCACCGTCGCTGGCGCGGATCGCATGGCCGCCCATGACGTGGCCGAGTTCGTGCGCGAGGACGCCCTGCACCTCTTCGGCGCTGTCGGCCGCTTCGACGAGGCCGCTGAAGACATAGATGTCCTGGCTGCCTGCAACGAAAGCGTTGATGCTGCGGTCGCCGAGCAGGTGAACGCGTACCTGCCCCGGCTGGAGCCCGGCCGCGACGAGCAGGGGGTCCATCATGTCCTGGAATAACGCCTCGGTCTCGGCATCGCGCAGGATCGATTGCGCCATCGCCGGGCGCGCGACCATCGCGACCATTGCCACGATCGTCAGCAGGATGCGGAACAAGGCGCCAACCTTGGGCGCGTGGCGCGCGGGATGCTGCGAGAATGCGGTCATCGCCGCCTGTCTTGCGCCGCGCGCCTGAACCTCGACTGAAGCCATAGGGGCTTATTGGGGCGCAAGGCGCATGTGTGCAAGCGACCAGTTACCAAAAAAGAAACCGGCACCCGCGCCTGGGCGCGAGTGCCGGGGTTATTCAAACGAAATGACTGGCGTCAGTTTCCGAACGTGCGCTGCCACCAGCCGCGGCGGGGTTCCCCGTCGGGGTCGGTTCCTTCGCCCTCGGCCTCGGCGCCGACCGGTTCGGCCCCGCCTGCATCAGCAGGTTCCGACACCGTGTCGACCGCAGCTTCGGGTGCCGGCTCGGCTACCTTTTTGGCGCGGCTCGCGCGCTTCTTCGGTGCGGGTTTGGCGGGAGAAGCTTCGGGCTCGGCTTCGACAGCCGGGGCTTCAGCGGGCTCCGCAGGTTCAGCGGCTGCCGCCTCGGCCTCGGCGGCGAGGGCTGCCTTGGTTTTGCGGGGTGCGCGTTTGCGCTTGGGTTTTTCCTCGGCGGCGGGCGCCTCGTCCGCAACCGCATCGTCGGATTCCGGCTCGGCCGGCGCGGCCTCCTCGGCGACGGGTCCGGCCGGGGCTTCAATCTCCTCGGCCTGCTTGCGGCCGCGTCCGCCACGGCGACGGCGCGGCTTGGCTTCGGTGTCCTCCGCCTCCACCGGCGCAGCCTCTCCGGCCGGCGCATCGCCGGCTTCGGTTTCAGCGTCGGTGGTTGCTTCGCCTTCGTCGCCGGCTTCGGTCCCGGCGACCTCATTGCCTTCCTCGTCGCGGCGGCCGCGGCGGCCACGGCGGCGGCGGCGGCGGCGCTTGCGGCCTTCGCCATCGCCCTCGTCTTCACTGCCCTCGCGCTCGCGGCGGGCAGGACGCGCGTCGGCCTCTTCCTTCTCGGCCTCTTCCTCGACCTCGTCGACGAAGTCATCCTCCTCTTCCTCGATCTCGACGATCGGGGCAAAGCTGCGGCGTGCGACCGGCGGCGGGCCGCTGACCTCCACCGCCATGCGCGCGCCCTCGGTCTCGCCGTCGGGCAGGATTTCGACGCTGACGCCGTAGAGTTCCTCGATCTCGCGCAGTTCTCGGCGCTTCTCGTTGAGGAGGTAGAAGGTCGCTTCCTGGCTTGCGCGCAGGGTGATCTTGCTGCCCTTGCCGCGTGCGGCTTCCTCTTCGATCAGGCGCAGCGCGCTGAGGCCCGCCGACGAGGCGGTGCGGACGAGGCCGGTGCCTTCGCAGTGCGGGCACGGACGCGTCGAGGCTTCGAGCACGCCGGTGCGCAGGCGCTGACGGCTCATTTCCATCAGGCCGAAGCCCGAGATGCGGCCGACCTGGATGCGCGCGCGATCGTTCTTCAGCGCGTCCTTCATCGCACGCTCGACCTTGCGGACGTTCGATCCATGATCCATGTCGATGAAATCGATCACGATCAGCCCCGCCATGTCGCGCAGGCGCAGCTGGCGCGCGATTTCGTGCGCGGCTTCCAGATTGGTGTTGAGCGCGGTCTGCTCGATATTATGCTCGCGCGTCGAGCGCCCCGAGTTGATGTCGATCGACACCAGCGCCTCGGTCGGGTTGATCACCAGATAGCCGCCCGATTTGAGCTGGACGACGGGATTGAGCATCCCCGCGAGCTGATCCTCGACACCGTAACGCTGATAGAGCGACACCGGGTCGGCATATTGCTTCACGCGCCGCGCGTGGCTGGGCATCAGCAGCTTCATGAACTGCTTCGCCGCCTTATAGCCCTCGTCCCCCTCGACAAGCACTTCCTCGATATCCTTGTGATAGATGTCGCGGATCGCGCGCTTTACGAGGTCGCTGTCCGAATGGATCAGCGCGGGCGCACTCGACCCCAGCGTCTTTTCGCGGATCTCGTCCCACACGCGGGCGAGATAGTCGAAGTCGCGCTTGATCTCGACCTTCGTGCGGCTCATCCCTGCGGTACGAACGATGCAGCCCATCGTCGGCGGCAGCGCCAGTTCGTCGATCATCGCCTTCAATTTGCGGCGATCGGCGCCGTTCGAAATCTTCCGGCTGATCCCGCCACCGTGCATCGTGTTCGGCATCAGCACGCAATAGCGGCCGGCGAGCGACAGGTAGGTGGTGAGTGCCGCACCCTTGTTGCCGCGTTCTTCCTTGACGACCTGTACCAGCATTACCTGGCGGCGACGGATGACGTCCTGGATCTTGTAACGGCGGCGCAGCGACATGCGGTTTTCGCCGTCCTCATCGTCGCCCCGGCGGCCGCGACCGCCCTTGCGCCCGCCCCGGCCGCCCTTGCCACGACCGCGGCGGCGGTCTCCACGGCCTTCGCGCGACTCCTCAGAGCCTTCCTCGCCGGTCTCGGTATCGCCGTTTTCGGCATCGTCGTGGTCCTCATGCTCGTCGCCGTCTTCCTCGCCGACGGTCTCGGGCGCCGGCGGGGCGTCTCCATTCTCGTCGTCATGATATTCGACGTCGGCGACATCGCCCTCGAGTTCGTCGAGATCGTCCTCGGCGCGCTGCGCCGCAGCGGCCGCATGCTCGGCCTCCTCACGCAGCAGCGCGTCGCGGTCTTCCTTCGGAATCTGGTAATAGTCGGGGTGGATTTCGCTGAACGCGAGGAAACCGTGGCGATTGCCGCCATATTCGACGAACGCCGCCTGCAAGGACGGTTCGACACGGGTAACCTTGGCCAGATAGATATTGCCCTTGAGCTGCTTGTGCTCGGCGGACTCGAAATCAAACTCCTCGATGCGGTTTCCCTTGGTGACGGCGACCCGGGTTTCTTCCCGGTGCCGCGCGTCGATCAACATGCGCGTGGTCATTATTATCACTCCAGGCGCGCCGCGGCGCGCCAAACAAAAAGGCCGCGACCATCCGGGAGGGACGGCGGCGGTCGATAGGGTTCATAGAAAAGATGACGTTATTGCCGCGTGCGGCCCGCGTCCGGTCCTGGACGCGCATGCGGTCTCCGGTCGCGACGCACGCAGGGGCGAGAGCACCTGAGTCGCGATCGGAAGAGGGCATGGCAAGCCTCATTCGGCATCAACCTGTTTACGGGATGAGCGGAGCGGCCTTGCGTCTTCCCGTGGGGAAAGCGTTATGATCGCCCGGTCAACCGGGTGGACTGACGGCGCTACGCCTTTCCCTGCGTGCCCGGCACCAGGGCGGCGCTGATCCGCGATTCGCGCGGGCCAGGCCTTCCCCTCAAAAGGCCGGACGGCGCCGGGAACGACACCGCCAGTGTGGGGGGTGCTAGCATCGGCATGCGCCGACGGCAACCTCCGCCACCGCACAAAGATGGTAGTCTGTCATCCCGATGCAACCATTTTGCGCCTTTCGGCCGTCCCCGCACCCCGCATTAACCCGCGTTTGACATGGTCGGACTAATGAGAGATTCACCGTGTTTCACGGCCGAGGGCTTCATGGTTTCGAACAGACGCTGGATCGATGTACTGCCCGTGCGGCGCGGAACGGTGGCGCTGGCCCTCGCCATCGCTGGCGGATTTGCGGGACTATCGTCACAGCCGGCGCGATCGGGCGAGACCGCCGCCGATATTTTTCGCAATCATGTCGGACTTGGCCGCGCGGGGGAGCAGACCGTGCGATTCCGTGCCGAACGCCCGAAAAAGCGTTACAGCGTCACCGTTCCGATCGGCAAACCGAAGCCCGCGCTGCCGCTTCCCGCGATCGAAGGCTCCGACAACCCAAAGCTGCCGCTCGTCGTGATCGACGCGGGGCATGGTGGACACGATCCGGGCGCGATCAGCCCGCACAGCGGCACGCGCGAAAAGGATGTGACCCTCGCGCTCGCCAAGGCGATCCGCGACGATCTGGTCGCCGGCGGCCGGGTGCGCGTCGCGCTCACCCGATCCGACGACCGCTTCCTTGTACTCGAGGAGCGCTACGGGATCGCCCGCCGGCTGAAAGCCGATCTGTTTCTTTCGGTCCACGCCGATGCCGCGCCGAACGAGCAGGCAAACGGCGCGTCGATCTATACGCTGTCCGAGGTCGCATCGGATCGCGAGGCAGCGCGGCTCGCGGCGCGCGAGAACAAGGCGAATATTATCAACGGCGTCGATCTGGGAGCGCATGGCAGCGAGGTCTCGTCGATCCTCCTCGACCTGACACAGCGCGAGACCATGAACACCGCATCCGATTTCGCACGCCTGCTCCAGCGCGAGGCATCGGACGAAGTGACCTTCCGCACGACCGCGCGCCGCTTTGCATCGTTCGTCGTGCTGAAAGCCCCCGACACGCCGTCAGTGCTGTTCGAGACGGGCTTTCTGTCGAACAAGGATGATGCCGAATTCCTGTCCTCGAAAGCCGGGCAGCAGAAGATTGCGCGCGGCGTGCGCGATGCGGTGCAGATTCATTTCGCGCGCCGGATTGCGGCGGCCGCGCGCTGATGCCGTCCACCGCAACCCCGCTTCCCTTTCCAGCAGCGAGGCTTTAGAGGCTTCGCCATATGCCGTCCGAAACCCTGTCCCATTTCCGCTACCGCCTGCGCCGCGACAGCAATGCCGTCATGGCCTGGTTCCGCGAAATGTGGATCCGGCGCTGGTTCCGCTGGCTCGCGTATCTGGCCGGCGCGGGACTGCTCGCGCTCATCCTCGGCTGGGCGGTGTTCGCTCGCAACCTTCCGTCGGTCGACCAGCTTCGCGACTATGAACCGCCGCTGCCGACGATGGTGCGCGATGCCGAGGGCAAGCCCGTCCACAGCTATGCCCGCGAGCGGCGCGTCCAGCTGGAATATAGCGAATATCCGCCGCTCCTCGTCCGCGCCTATCTGGCGGCCGAGGATCGCACCTTTTTCGAACATGGCGGGATCGACTATCCCGGCATCGTCAGCGCGATCATTACCAATCTGACGAACAGCGGACGCCCGATCGGCGCCTCGACGATCACCCAGCAGGTCGCAAAGAATCTGCTGCTCACCAACGAGGTCAGCTACACCCGCAAAATTCGCGAGGCGATCCTCGCCAAGCGCATCGAGGCGGCGCTGACCAAGGAGCAGATTCTCGAACTCTATCTCAATGAAATCCCGCTCGGGCGCCGCAGCTTTGGCGTGCAGGCGGCGGCGCGCGCCTATTTCGACAAGGACGTCGACCAGCTCGCGCTCCACGAAATGGCCTTCCTCGCCATCCTGCCCAAGGCACCCGAAACCTATGGCCGCGCGCGCAACGCCGACAAGGCGATCGCGCGGCGCAATTTCGTGCTGTCCGAAATGTTCCGCAACGGCTGGATCACCGCCGCGCAGCGCGACGCCGCGCAGGCGATGCCGCTCGGCCTGTCCGAAACGGGCAACAAGGCGGTCGCGCAGGTCGGCGGCTATTATATGGAAGAGGTGCGCCGCCAGCTGATCGACCAGTTCGGCGAGACCCCCGACGACGGTCCGCTGTCGGTCTATGGTGGCGGTCTCTGGGTCCGGACCGCCTATGACGGCAAGATGCAGGACGCGGCCACGATGGCGCTTCGCAAGGGCCTGCAGCGCTATGACGCCGGCAAGGGCTGGTCGGGGCCGATCGCGCGGATCGAGGCCGACGACCAGTGGCAGAGCCGCCTCGCGTCGAGCTTCATCGGTATCGATTACGACAATTGGCGGGTCGCGGCGGTGCTGTCCAAGTCGGCGGCCAGCGCGCGGATCGGCTTCGCGAACGGCGACACGGGAACGCTCCCGGCGGGCGCGGCGACGCTCGGCTATCGCAAGACCGGCGGCAGCGCCTTTTCGGCGATGCGTCCGGGCGATCTGATCGTAGTCAAGGCGACCGGACCCGGCGTCTATCAGTTGAAGAACATCCCGGAGGTGTCGGGCGGCATGGTCGTCGAAAGCCCGCATTCGGGCCGCATCTATGCGATGCAGGGCGGCTTCGACGTCAAGCTGTCGCCCTTCAATCGCGCGACGCAGGCTGAGCGCCAGCCCGGCTCGACGATCAAGCCCTTCGTCTATGCGACCGCGCTCGACAACGGCATGACCCCCGCGACGATGATCGTCGACGGACCCTTCTGCGTCTATCAGGGCGCGAACCTCGGCAACAAATGCTTCCGCAACTTCGGCGGCGGCGGCGGGTCGGGCGAGCATACGATGCGCTGGGGCCTCGAACAGTCGCGCAACCTGATGACGGTGCGCACCGCGAGCCAGATAGGCATGGAACCGATTGTCGAGACGATCAAGACGATGGGGATCGGCAAGCACGAGCCCTATCTGTCGACCGCGCTCGGCGCCGGGTCGACGACGGTCGAGAAGATGACCAACGCCTTTTCGATGCTCGCGAACCATGGCCGCGAGCTGAAACCGCGCCTCATCGACTATGCGCAGGATCGCCGCGGCAAGGTGATCTTCCCGAAGAATTGGCGCGCCTGCGACGGCTGCAACATGAAGGATTGGGACGGCAAGCCGATGCCGCGCTTCGCGCCGACCGGCAAGCAGCTGATGGACCCGCTGACCGCCTATCAGGTGGTTCACATGCTCGAAGGTGTCGTCCAGCGCGGCACCGCCGTGCGCCTCCGCGATCTTGGCGTGCCGCTGTTCGGAAAGACCGGAACGACCACAGGCCCGAACGACGTCTGGTTCGTCGGCGGCTCGCCCGACGTCGTCGCGGGCGTCTACATCGGGTTCGACAAGCCGCGCAGCATGGGCGGATATGCGCAGGGCGGCAGCTTCGCGGCGCCGATCTTCAAGGATTTCTTTCTCGCCGCACTGACCGATGCGCCGCCGGTGCCGTTCACGGCCCCGAAGGGTATCCGCATGGTCCGCATCGACCGCCAGTCGGGCCGCCGCGTCTATGGTAGCTGGCCGGGCAGCGACCCCAAGGCGGCGATCATATGGGAAGCCTTCAAGCCCGAGAGCGAACCCCGGCGAACGATCCGCGAGGAAGAAATCAAGCCGATCAAGACGCCGAAAGCGGCGGCCGGTCCGACGCAAAAGGGCACGACCGGCCGCAGCGACAGCGACTTCCTCGACGACCGCGGCGGCATCATCTGACGCTTGTCTATGGCGCGCCAGCCTTTATGGCCGGTGGCCAACCGAATTTCAGGAGCAATACCATGCGCGCCGAAGCGCAGGATCATGTCGATACGATCAACGCCGCGCTCGCGCTACTGCGCCGGTTCCTCGATTGGGACCGCGCGCTGCGCCGGCTCGACGAACTCAATGCCAAGGTCGAAGACCCGACGCTGTGGGAAAATCCCAAGGCGGCGCAGGACGTCATGCGCGAGCGCCGCCGGCTCGACGAGGCGGTCACCGCGACGCGCGCGATCGAGAAGGAAATGGCCGACACGGTCGAACTGATCGAACTCGCCGAGATGGAAAATGACGACGCGCTCGTCGACGACGCGGTCGCCAGCCTTGCCGCGCTCGCCGCGCGTGCCGAGGACGACAAGATCAAGGCGCTGCTCGCGGGCGAGGCCGACAGTTACGACTGCTATATCGAGGTTCATGCCGGCGCCGGCGGCACCGAGAGCCAGGATTGGGCCGAAATGCTGCAGCGCATGTACAGCCGCTGGGCCGAAAAGCGCGGCATGAAGGTCGAGCTGATCGAATATCAGGCGGGCGACCAGGCCGGGATCAAGTCGGCGACAATGCTCGTGAAGGGCGAAAATGCCTATGGCTATGCGAAGACCGAAAGCGGGGTTCACCGCCTCGTCCGCATCTCGCCCTACGACAGTTCGGCGCGGCGCCACACCAGCTTCTCGTCGGTGTGGGTCTATCCGGTGATCGACGACAATATCGAGATCGAGATCAAGGAAAGCGACCTCAAGATCGATACCTATCGCGCCTCGGGCGCGGGCGGTCAGCACGTCAACACGACCGATTCGGCGGTGCGCATCACCCATGTTCCCACCGGTATCGTCGTCGCGTCGCAGATCGACCGCTCGCAGCACAAGAACCGCGCGACCGCGATGGGGATGCTGAAGGCGCGCCTATACGAGGCCGAATTGCAAAAGCGCGAGGCCGAGGCATCGGGCGAATATCAGGCGAAGACCGAGATCGGCTGGGGCCACCAGATCCGCTCCTATGTCCTCCAGCCCTATCAGCTGGTGAAGGATCTGCGCACCGGCGTCACCTCGACCGCGCCCGGTGACGTGCTCGATGGCGCTCTCGATCCCTTCATGGCGGCGGCGCTGTCCCAGAAGGTGACGGGCGAGAAGGTCGATGTAGAGGATATCGACTGATGAAACGCCGCGCGGCCCCGCTTGCCGCGCTGGCGGCGCTGTTGCTTCTCGGCGGCTGCGATGGTCCGTGGAGCGAGAATAGCGACCGCCCCGAAACCGCGCGAGAATTTCCGCCCGCCGACCGGCCGGTGGCGCCGATCACTTCGACGAAATGGTCGACCGAGGAAGCGCGCGACCGCGTCAACGAAGCTGACGACATCATGGATTCGGCCGATGTCCGCGCAGGCATGACCGTCGCCGACATCGGCGCGGGCGACGGCTATTACACCGTTCGCCTCGCCCCGCGCGTCGGGGTGTCAGGCCGCGTCCTCGCGCAGGATATCCAGCCCGAGGTGATCGAGCGCCTCGCCGACCGTGTCGCGCGCGAACGCCTCGACAATGTTTCGCTCAAGCTCGGCGCGGTCGACGATCCCCGGCTGCCCGCTGACAGCTTCGACCGCATCTTCATGGTCCATATGTATCATGAAATCGGCGAGCCTTACGCTTTCCTGTGGCGGTTGCGCCCCGCGCTGCGCACGGGTGGTCAGGTGATCGTCGTCGACGGCGACCGCCCGATCGCGCAGCATGGAACGCCCTTCCGCCTGCTCGTCTGCGAGTTCGAGGCGGTGGGCTACAAGCTCGTCTCGTACGACGACAAGGCGCATGCTGGCGGCTATATCGCGCGCTTCATACCCGAAGGACAACGCCCTGCACCCGGCGCGATCACCGTCTGCAAAAATCCCTAATAGACAACGAGCCGGTCGTCGGCGCCCATTTCGGAAAGAAAGCTGACGAGCCCCCCGGCGCGGACTTGCGGCACCAGTTCGCTCGCGGTCATTCCGGCGAGCGCCATGCCCGACTGGCAGACGATCAGCCGGACGTCCATCGCCATCGCCTCGGCGATCAGCGACACAAGGTCGGGCTGCCCCGCCGCACGCCGCGCTTCATCGCCGTCGAACGACACGGGGGCACGGAGGAGCGCCGCCGCCTCGCCCTGCAGGAATATCCGCGTCGGCCGCCCGAGCGCCGTGGCGGCGGCGGCAGCTTCGAGCGCGGCATAGAAGCGGGCGCCGTCGGCCGAAGCGACGATGATGCTCAGCCCCTGCATATCGGACACTCGGGATCCTTGGCGACCGCAACCTCGCGCCAGCGCCGGTCGAGCATGTCGATGATGGCCAGCCGGCCGGCGAGCGCCTGTCCCCAGCCGGTCAGCGCGCGCACCGCTTCCAATGCCGCCATCGTCCCGATCATGCCCGCGAGCGCACCCATCACGCCCTGTTCGGCGCAGTTGATGCCGGGCCGGTCGGGATCGTCGCCGACGAGGCACGCATAGCAGGGGCGGTCGATGCGCCACCCTTCATACAGTGCGACCTGCCCCTCGAACGCGCCGATCGCAGCCGAAAGCAGCGGGATCTTCAGTGCGACCGCGGCGCGATTGACCGCGAGCCGCGTCGCGAAATTGTCGCAGCCGTCGAGGATCAGGCTGGCGCCCGCGAGCAGTGCTTTGGCATTGCCCGCCTCGAGCCGCTCTGCGACCGCGACCGCTTCGACATGGGGATTGATCCGCCGCGCCGCGTCGGCGGCGACTATGGCCTTCAGCGCGCCAATATCGGCGTCGGTAAACAACGGCTGGCGCTGCAGGTTCGACAATTCGACCACGTCATGGTCGATGATCGTCAGCGTGCCGACGCCCGCCGCCGCGAGGTAGGTGATCGCCGGACAGCCGATGCCGCCCGCACCGACGATGGCGACATGCGCGGCCTTCAGCTTGGCCTGTCCCGCGCCGCCGAAGGCGGGCAGGATGATCTGCCTCGCATAGCGGTCGAGTTCGGCGTCGCCGAGCAACGCCTACTCGCCCGGCTGGCGCATCTTCATCGCCGACAGCGAGGCGACATTCTCGGGAATATTGTCGTCCTCAATCCCCTCGTCTCCGGCATCACTCGCAACCCCGGTCGAGCCGAACCCGCCCGCACCGCGCGCGGTTTCGTCCAGTGTTTCCACCTCGGCGAAGGCGGCGCGCTGGACCGGCGCGGGAACGAGCTGCGCGATGCGGTCGCCGCGCGCGATCTCGAAATTATCCTCGGACAGGTTGGCGAGGATCACCTTCACCTCGCCGCGATAATCGCAATCGATTGTGCCGGGCGCGTTGAGGCAGGTAATGCCATGCTTGAGCGCGAGCCCCGAGCGCGGGCGCACCTGCACCTCGTAACCAGCGGGAATCGCCATCGCGAACCCGGTCGCCACCGCGTGGCGCGCGCCGGGGCGCAGGGTCAGCGTCTCGGCCGCGACGATGTCCATTCCCGCCGCGCCCTCGCTCGCATAGGCCGGTAAAGGCAGACCGCCGCCGTTGGGCAGGCGCTGGATGGCGATTTCAATCGGCTCTAAAGGGCGCACGGATTTCGAGTTCATCGGCGATCTTTTCCATCAATTTGCGGGCAACGGCGCTTTTGGGCAGTCGGTCCCAGCTGTCTACGCCCTGATTGCTAACGATATGCACGCGGTTCGTCTCACCGCCCATCGGGTCGGCCGAAACGTCGTTGGCGACGATCCAGTCGCATCCCTTGCGCGCCAGCTTCGCCTCGGCGTGCGCGATCACGTCGTTGGTCTCGGCGGCGAACCCGATCAGCAACGGCGGACGCCGGGAGCTTTTGGCGAGCCCCGCCAATATGTCGGGATTTTCGGCGAGCGCCAGCGGCGGAACCGCGCCGCTGCCATCCTTCTTGATCTTCTGCGCCGCGGTATCGGCGGCGCGCCAGTCGGCGACCGCGGCGACCATGATCGCGGCATCGACGGGCAGGCCCTGCTCGACCTCGGCCGCCATCTCGCGCGCGGTCTCGACATCGATGCGGATCACACCGGGCGGGGTCGGCAGCGGGACGGGGCCAGCGATCAACAGCACCTCGGCGCCCGCCTCGGCAGCGGCGGCGGCGATCGCGAAGCCCTGTTTCCCGCTCGACCGGTTGGCGATGTAGCGTACCGGGTCGATCGGCTCATGCGTCGGCCCCGCGGTGACCAGTATCCGCCGGCCAAAGAGCGGGCGGTGACTGGCCGGGGCGAAATCCGGCTGGCCGGTCAGCGGCAAAGGCGTGGGCGCCTCGGCCAGCGCCCTGTCGATCGCATCCTTGATCGCCTGTGGCTCGGGCAGGCGGCCAGGGCCATATTCGCCGCACGCCATCTCACCCTCGTCGGGCTCCATCACGGTCACGCTGTCGCTCCGCAAGGTCGCCACGTTGCGCCGCGTCGCCGGATGCAGCCACATCCGCACGTTCATCGCGGGCGCGGCGAGCACCGGCTTGTCGGTCGCGAGCAGCAGCGTCGTCGCCATGTCGTCGGCGATGCCGGCCGCCATTTTGGCCAGCAAGTCGGCGGTCGCGGGCGCGACGACGACCAGGTCTGCCTCGCGGCTGAGCTGGATATGCCCCATCTCGACCTCGTCCTTCAGATCGAAAAGATTTGTATAGACTTTATTCTCGCTGAGCGCGGCGAGGGTGAGCGGAGTCACGAACTGCTCGGCGGCGCGGGTCAGCACACAGCGCACGACATGGCCGCTCTTGCGGAGCAGCCGGACGAGCTCGATCGCCTTGTACGCGGCGATACCGCCGCCGATGATAAGCAGGATGCGTTTCGCCGCCATCGTCAAACCCCCGTCAGCAGCATGTCGACTGCGTTCAATATGTCATAGCGCCGCTCGGCCAGCGACGCGACGCGGGTGCCCAATTCCCGCATGTCGACCGCCGACGCCAATTGAGTCGCCATGATGCGGGGCTCGCCTTCGATCTCGAAAAGCGGATGCAGGCGCGACAATTGCTGTGCGGTCTGCGCCGGGACCAGCGGCACGACGAGACGTGTATCGAAATGGCCGAGCAGGTCGCTCTGGCAATCGAGCAACAATTCGTCCCCGTCGCGACTCTTGTAAACGTCGAACTGCGGCATCAAAACAGCCGATATTTGGCGAGTGGCAGTCCCTGCCCACGCGTGTAGTCGTTCCAGCTTTCGATCGCCGCGCGATTCTCTTCCTTCCACGCCGTCTCGCGCGCCTTCTTCACCTCGGCGGCAAGCCCGGTCTGGCATGCTTCGCTGACGTTGATGCCGAGCTTCCTGGCTTCCTCGACCAGTTCGGCGCTCAACGACACATTGGTCGCCCTCTTGGGTCCTTCGAATCGCGCCGGACGGTTCATCGCCATTCTCCTTGCGCATAAGATATGCGCATTTCAGCCGCGCTTCAACCCAGCCAGTGCAGCAGCCCCGCGCCTACCGCGGCGCCCACCAGCACGGTCAGCGCATAGCGCCACCAGACGCGCTTCTCGCGCCGGTCCCATATCAGCGGAATATCGGGCAGGGGCGGTGCGGGCGGCGCGCCGCCCGGTTTGGGCAATTGCGCGTCAAGGCGGCGGATGATGTCGGGGATCAGCGCCAGCGTCTTGCCCTGTTCGCGGATGCCGTCGGCCAGCGCGGCTTCGGGGCCGAGCTCGTCGCGGATCCATTCGCTGACGAAGGGGCCAGACACATCCCACATGTTGATCTGCGGGTTCAGCATCGTCGCGACGCCCTCGACCATCACCATCGTCTTTTGCAGCAGCAGCAGATGCGGCTGCGTCTGCATGTCGAAATCGCGCGTGATCGCGAACAGCCCGTCGAGCATCTGCCCGACCGAAAGCTCGCTCACCGGCTTGCCGCGCATCGGCTCGCCCACCGCGCGCAGCGCCGTCGCAAATTCCTCGACGCTGTGATAATCGGGGACATATTGCGCTTCGAAATGGATCTCGGCGACGCGGCGGTAATTCCCGGTGGTCAGGCCATAAAGGATCTCGGCGAGCCAGTAACGCGCCTGCCTGTTAATCCGCCCCATGATGCCGAAATCGACCGCAGCGATCGTCCCGTCGGCCTTCACGAACAAATTGCCCTGATGCATGTCGGCGTGGAAAAAGCCTTCGGCGATCGCCTGCCGCAGGAAAGCATTGACCAGATTCGACGACAGCTTCTCCATGTCGTGGCCCGCGGCGGCGAGCTGGTCGCGGTGCGAAATCTTGATGCCGTCGATCCAGTCGAGCGTCATCACGCGGCTGGCGGTGCGGTCCCAGTCGATCGCGGGGACTTCATATGTCGGTACCGCGGCCATCGCGTCGCGCAGTTCCGACGCCGATGCGGCCTCGCGGCGGAGGTCGAGTTCGCGAAGCGTCCAACGGCGGAAATTGGCAATCACCTGCCGCGGGCGCAATCGCGCCGCTTCGCCGCCAAACGCTTCGAGATGCGCGGCCGCCCATTCATAGGTTTCGATATCGCGCGCAAATTGCTTGTCGATGCCGGGGCGGCGGACCTTCACGGCGACCTTCCGGCCATCCGCGGTTACCGCGCGGTGAACCTGTGCGATCGACGCCGACCCGACGGGTTCGGGATCGAATTCGGCGTACAGCGTTTCGAGCGGAGCCTCGAACGTCTGCTCGATCTCCTCCCTGATGCGCTCGAACGCGACCGGAGCGAGCGAATCCTGCAGCGTCAGCAGATTGCGCGCCGCTTCCTCGCCGACAAGATCGGGGCGCGTCGCGAGCGTCTGGCCAAGCTTGACCGCGGCGGGGCCGATCGCCTGGAACGCGGCGGCATAGTCGGGCACTTTCGGCTGGATGGTGCCAAGCCGCGCGATCCGGCAAAGGCGCTTCACTCCGGGCGGCGTCTGCGGTGCGGTCTCGATCCCGCGCAGCGCGCCGTGGCGCGCAAGGATGCGGCCCCACTTCAGCAAGCGGGCGATATGGGTGATCGGTCGGGTCAAGCTTTCCACCCGCTGTGGATCGCGACCAGGCCGCCCATGATCGGTTCGACCTTGACCGCGGTGAAACCCGCCTCACCGATCATCCGGGCGAATTCGGGCATCGGCGGGAAACGGCGGATCGATTCGATCAGGTAGCGATAGCTGTCCTCGTCGTCGGCGATCAGCTTGCCGAGCTTGGGGACCAGATGATGCGAATAGGCGTCATAGACCTGCGCGAAGCCCGGCCATTCGTTGGTCGAGAATTCGAGGCAGAAGAAACGTCCGCCATAGCGCAGTACGCGATGCGCTTCCTTCAGCGCCGCGGGAATGTCGGTGACATTGCGGATGCCGAAGGCGATCGTATAGGCGTCGAAGAACCGGTCGGGGAAGGAGAGGCGTTCGGCATTCTGCTCGGACCAGACGAGCGTGTCGATCCCGCGCTCCGCGGCGCGTTCCATACCGACGCCAAGCATGTCGGGATTGATGTCGGCAACGGTGATGCTCGCGCCCGACTTTTCCATGCGGAACGCAATGTCGCCGGTGCCGCCCGCCATGTCGAGAATCGTCTCGCCCTCGCGCGGCTTCACACGCCGCACGAAGCGATCTTTCCACAGGCGATGCATGCCGCCCGACATCGCGTCGTTCATGATGTCATATTTGCGCGCGACGCGGCTGAACACTTCGCCGACCATCGCGGTCTTCGCGCCTGCAGGAACCTGTTCGTAGCCGAAGCTGACAGTGTCGGGAGTGGCCATGGTTCGCGCGCCTTTGCGGGGGAGAGGTACAGTCGAACGGCCTTTAGCGGGGCCTTGCCGCCCGCGCAAATGGCGCGTAGCCCGACAGGCGATATGCCCGAATTGCCAGAAGTCGAAACCACCGTCCGCGGCCTTGCCCCCTTCCTCGAAGGTCAGCGGCTGAGTGCGGTCATCACCTTTCGTCCCGATCTTCGCCGCCCCTTCCCCGCCGACCTCGCGCAGAGGCTCACCGGCGCGACGGTCACGGGGCTTTCGCGCCGCGCCAAATATGGCATCGTCTCGACCGACCGCGACGATCATATGATCTTCCACCTCGGCATGTCGGGGCGCTGGCGGACCGAGGGGGGCGAGGCGGGCAAGCACGACCATCTGCTGCTCGAAACCGGCGCGGGACGCCGCCTCTTCCTCCACGACCCGCGCCGTTTCGGTTCGGTCGATCTTGTCAGCGGCGACCCGCTGGCGCGGTTCCCGGCCTTCGTGACGCTGGGCCCCGAGCCATTGTCGGATGCTTTCGACGCCGCCTATCTGGTCCGGGCGCTGGCGGGCCGCCGCGCGCCGGTCAAGGCGATGCTGCTCGACCAGACGGTCGTCGCGGGGCTTGGCAACATCTATGTGTGCGAGGCGCTCAATGTGGCCCGGATCTCGCCCTTGAAAGCCGCCGCCGACGTGCCGAGGGCAAAGCTCGCGGCGCTGGTGCCCGCGATCAAGGACGTGCTCATCGCCGCCATCGCGGCAGGCGGATCGACGCTGCGCGATTTTCTGAGCCCCGAGGGCGGTCTCGGCTATTTCGCGAATGACTGGCGCGTCTATGGCCGCGAGGGCGAGACTTGCGACTGCGGCGGGACGATTGCGCGCGTCGTGCAGAGCGGGCGGTCGACCTTCTATTGCCCGAAATGCCAGCGTTAGGCGGCGTTTCGCGGTTGACCGGAAAGGACAATCTGGCTATGGGCGCACCCTTCGAGCAGGGTCCGGTCGTCCGGAACCGGCCGCATCCGGACATTGATTCGCTGCATATGCGCGATTCGGCTGCTCCGCTGAGGCTGTGCTCCGACCGTACAGACCGTTTGAAAGACTAGAGGAATTTATGGCCAATACGCCGCAGGCAAAGAAGCGCATCCGCCGCAACACCGCGCGCACCCTCGTGAACAAGAATCGCGTTTCGCGCATTCGCACGCTGGTGAAGAAGGTCGAGAACGCCGTCGCCGCCGGCGACAAGGACGCCGCAGCGACTGCATTGAAGGCCGCGCAGCCCGAAATGGCACGCGGCGTTGCCAAGGGTGTGCTGCACAAGAACACCGTGGCCCGCAAATTCTCGCGCCTGACCAAGAGTGTAAACGCGATCTCCTGATTCGAACCGTCCCGAAAGGGCACAAAAGGACCCGTCGGCACACCGCCCGCGGGTCTTTTTTTGCGCCCGCATTTTGTGACCCCACCATGGCAATAGTGTTGCACCGCGGTAAGTGACGGAATTATCGCGATTCGCTGACGTCACAATTGGCATTTCAATTAATATATTGAAAAATAACAATAAAAACGGGCTCCGACGCGATTCCGTCCTACCCCGCGAGTCAAGATTTTTATTTCAGTATTTTTACACGTGCCGGTCTTGATCGACTCGGTGCGCCCTGCCTAGACAGTTGTGTCGTCGGCCTTCGCCGTCGGCCGCCACATCGACATGATTCGCACGCTTTCGGACCTTGGTCCGGGACAGGACGCTTGTGCCTGCGCACGGGCTTGACGGGTCGGCGTGTGTGCGGGCTGCGCGAAGGCTTGGACGGGGAGCTTCAGGGGGCGACACGGTGCGATGCAAAGCGGGGATCGGCATGATTTGGACGCAGGGAACAGGATTGTGAGTGGCGATGCCGCTGCACTCTGGCCGCGCGTCGCCGAAGGATTGCGGCGCGATCTCGGTGCGCGCACCTTCGATCATTGGCTGAAGCCCGTCCGGTTCGCCGACTATTGCGCGTTGTCGGGCGTCGTTACGCTCGAAACCGCGAGCCGTTTTTCGGCGAACTGGATCAACGAGCGCTTCGGTGACCGGCTCGAGCTTGCATGGCGCCAGCACCTGCCGGCGCTGCGCAGCGTGACCGTCCGCGGCGGTGCCGCCGCGGCGGACCGCGCGTCCACCCTGTCGGCGCAGCCGCTCCCGGCATTCGATGCACCGCGGCCGGTGCCGGCGAACCCCGCGCTGCTCGGTTTCGATCCGCGCCTGTCGTTCGACCGCTTCGTCGTCGCCCGCTCGAACATTCTTGCCGCCAACGCCGCGCGCCGCATGGCGATGGTCGAGGCGCCGCAGTTCAACCCGCTCTATCTCTGCTCGGGCACCGGGCAAGGCAAAACGCACCTCCTCCAGGCGATCGCGCAGGCCTATGCCGCAGAGCATCCAACCGCGACGATCATCCTGATGTCGGCTGAGAAGTTCATGCTCGAATTCGTCGGCGCGATGCGCGGCGGCGACATGATGGCGTTCAAGGCGCGGCTGCGCGCCGCCGACCTGCTGCTGCTCGACGATCTGCAATTCGTGATCGGCAAGAATTCGACGCAGGAAGAATTGCTCCACACGATCGACGATCTGATGACCGCGGGCAAGCGGCTCGTCGTCACCGCCGATCGTCCGCCCGCTATGCTCGACGGCGTCGAAGCACGCTTGCTCTCGCGCCTGTCGGGGGGACTGGTCGCCGATATAGAGGCGCCCGAGGACGATTTGCGCGAACGGATCATTCGCCAGCGGCTAGCCGCGATGCCGATGGTCGAGGTGCCGGACGACGTCGTCGCCTATCTGGTCAAGCATTTCACGCGCAACATCCGCGAGCTTGAGGGCGCGCTCAACAAGCTGCTGGCCTATGCCGCGCTGACCGGCACGACAGTCGACCTGACCCTTGCCGAAGACCGGCTGGCCGAAAATGTCCGCAGCGCGCGGCCGCGCATCACGATCGACGAGATTCAGCGCGCGGTGTGCGCGCACTACCGGCTCGACAAGGCCGAGATGGCATCGAAGCGCCGTGTCCGCGCCGTTGCCCGCCCCCGCCAGGTCGCGATGTATTTGGCCAAGGAGTTGACCCCGCGTTCCTATCCCGAGATCGGCCGCCGCTTTGGTGGCCGCGACCATTCGACCGTGATCCATGCGGTCCGCACGGTCGAGGCGCTGCGCGTCGCCGATAGCGAGCTCGACGCCGAGATCGCCGCGATCCGGCGGAGTCTCAACGGCTGATCCACCGGTTTTGCCGGGGTTATGCCCGGTTTTATCCACATGTCGGACGCCGGATGCCGAGCGAGACATGTGTCACGAAACCGTCCCGGGCGCGCCTCTGGACTCTTCGGCGCGATGCATTATATACCGCACGTTATGGAAAGCGATACAGCCACCCCCGTCAAGGGACGCCCGCGCGAATTTTGTGTCGACAAGGCACTGGCCGAAGCTCTGCATGTGTTTTGGGCAAAGGGTTATGACGGCGCGTCGATGACCGACCTGACCGAGGCGATGGGGATCACCAAGCCCAGCCTTTATGCCGCGTTCGGAAACAAGGAAGCCCTGTTCCACAAGGCGCTGGATCTCTACGAATCCGAAAAACTCGAATATACGCGGCTCGCGCTCGAACAGCCGACCGCGCGCAAGGTCGCCGAATATTATCTCCACGGCGCGCTGATGACACATGCGGGGACAACCGACCCCAAAGGGTGCATGGGCATTTTGAGTTCGCTCGCGTGTAGCCCCGAGGCCGAGTCAATCAAGGCCGATGTCATCAACCGCCGTGCCTCGTCGCAGCGCGCGCTGGTCGATCGTTTCGAGCGCGCGAAGCGCGAAGGCGACCTGCCTGCGCACGTCGACGCGCAAGGCCTGACGAGCCTGCTATATGCGCTGCTCCAGGGCATTTCGGTGCAGGCCGGTGCGGGCGCGTCGATGGAGGAGCTCGAACGGCTCGTCGACACCAGCCTCGCGCTCTGGCCGAGCAACTAGGGGCGTTTTAGCGCGCGAAAAGAAAAAGCATCGGCCGCTCAAAAATTTTCGATACCGATCGGTACAAAATTCCTTGACAAGATGAACGGCGGATTTATATACCGCATAGTACAGATGGTTGGATCGACGAAGGCACCGCGAGAGTTGCCGCCGCTTTCCACCCACGCTGTGCCGGTCTGATCCCCAGACCAACCCAGACAAGTTTCGCGGGACTTCGCGCCGCCGTCGGCTGACGGGGGAACGGCTTTCTGCGTCCAGACTCTCCCCTCGCCGGGCGCAAGCGTCCCGGGGCTCGCGCCCCCTTGCGCCCGGCAAAAGTCCACGGAGGACCGACCATGGCCTATCTTGCCCTGACCGACGGAGCCGCCAATGCCTTTGCTCCGGCTATCCCCCAGAATTTTTCTCCGGCTCCCGCCGCGCCGAAAGCCGATAGTCCCGCAGGCTTTTCGGCGCTGGAATGGTCGGTCGTGATGCTCGCGCGTCACGACCGGCCGTCTAGCCTCCGCGAACCCCGGCGGGTCACCAAATGGCTCGGCCGGATTTTCGGCGAAGCCACAGGCCGCCGTCTCGCCGATCCCCGTCTCGAGGCGCTCCGTCGCATGGCGGTGCTGACCTGGCACCACAGCTATTCGGTGCCGAAGGCCGAATTGAAGGCCTTCTTTGCCGCCGGCTTCAGCGCCGATCATTATGAACTTCTGGGCAAGCGTGTCGCCGATGTGCACGTCGCCCGGCTCTTCCGAAAGTAAGACCCATGAACATGCTCTCCCCGATCCGGGGCGAGGAGACGGCAAACGCCGCCCTCGCCCCTGCCCCCAGTAATTCCGCAAAGCGCTGGCGTGGCCGCAGCCTGAAATATGGCCTGCCTGCGCTGTTGCTCGTCGCCGCAGGCTGGGGCCTCACCCACCGCGAGGCGCCGGCGAATGCCGCGCCGCCGATCCCGATCGTCACCGTCGCCGCGCCGCTGGTGCGCGACATCAACGAGTGGGACGATTATGTCGGCCGCTTCGAAGCGGTGAATTCGGTCGAGGTGCGCCCGCGCGTCTCGGGCCAGCTCGTCGGTGTCCATTTCACCGACGGCCAGATCGTCCGCAAGGGCCAGCTGCTCTTCTCGATCGACCCGCGCCC
>JAEWIL010000225.1 GCA_023387085.1 Pseudomonadota bacterium
ATTCGAGGAAGCCGGACGCCTCCGCGACGAAATCCGCCGCCTCGAGGCCGACGAACTCGGCCTGCCCGCAGACCAACAGGTCGCCCCGCGCGTCGGCCGCTCGAACGAAGGCAAGCCGGGCACGCGCAAGGGACGGTTCGGCAAGCAGAGCAAGACCAAGTGGGGGCGCTGAGCCGCCGCAGAAGGTAAAATCATTCGTCACCCCCGACCTGCTCCGGGGCCCAGCTTCTTGGCGCGGCTGGGTGGAACCCGGATCAGGTCCGGGATGACGAATATATTGCTTCGACGAACGTTTGCCTGGCACCGACCAGCGTCCTTGCCGCTCTCTCCCGCCCCGCTTAGGGTCCACCTCCTCAACGGGGAGAATATCATGAAATCGGGTCTGTCGCTCATCGCGCTGGCGCTTGCCGTCGCCATTCCTGCCGCCGTCCACGCCGAGGACAAGCCCGGCGATAAGGCCAAGGCCGAAAAGTCCGCCGACGATTATGAACCGCAGGTCCACACCACCAGGCTTTCGGGCACCTTCGGCGGCCAGCGCGTCAACTATGCCGCGACGATCGGCGAGACGATTCTCAAGAACAAGGATGGCGTCGCCGAAGCGGCGATCGTCACCACCGCCTATATCAAGGAACCGCGGGACCCGAGCCGCCCCGTGACCTTCCTGTTCAACGGCGGCCCGGGATCGGGCACCGTCTGGCTGATGATGGGAGCCTTCGGGCCGAAGCGCGTCGCAATCCCCGGCGACGCGCGCGACGACGGCGCCCCGCCCTATCCGATCGTCGACAACCCCGACGCCTTGCTCGACGTCACCGATGTCGTCTTCATCGACCCGCCCGGCACCGGCTTTTCGCATTTGATCGGCAAGGCCGACCCGAAGGATTATTACGGCGTCACCCAGGACGCCAAGGCGGTGGCGCAGGTGATCCGCCGCTGGCTCAACGACAACGGCCGCTGGAACAGCCCCAAATTCCTCGGCGGCGAAAGCTATGGCACGACGCGGTCCGCGGCGGTCGCCAACCAGCTGATGAACGAGACGTACAATGACGTCGCGCTCAACGGCATCATCCTGATTTCGACGGTGCTCGACTTCGCCGCGGGCGCCGACACGCCGGGCAACGAGCTCAGCTATATTACCAACCTGCCCTCGATGGCGGCGACGGCGCAATTCCACGGCAAGGCCGGCGGCGGCGCGTCGGTCGAAGCCTTCGTCGAGGAAGCGCGGCAATGGGCGATCGGCCCCTATGCCTCGGCGCTGCTCAGGGGCCAGAAATTGCAGGGCGAGGAACGCGCCGCGATCCGCCGCGACCTCGCGCGCTTTACCGGGCTTTCCGAAACCTATCTCGAAAGCGCCGACCTGCGCGTCACCCCGAATCGCTTCTACAAGGAACTGCTGCGCGATCGCGGGCTGACCGTCGGTCGCCTCGACAGCCGCTACACCGGCAAGGATTATGACAATGCCGGCGAGGGGCCCGACAACGACCCCAGCTTCTATGGCATCGACGCGGGCTATACCGCCGCGATCAACAGTTGGAGCCGCGATACGCTGGGGTTCAAAACGGATCGCGAATATCAGTCGATCGGCAATGTCGGCCCATGGGACTGGCGGATCGGCGGCCGCGACAGCAACGCCTACCTCAACGTCGCCCCCTATATCGGGCAGGCGCTGCGCGAGAATTCGGGTCTCCGCGTCTTCGTCGGCCAGGGCTATTATGATTTCGCGACGCCCTTCTTCGCCGCCGAATATTCGCTGTCGCGCACCGGCATCCCGCAGGACCGGATCGAGTATAAATATTATGGCGCCGGCCACATGATGTACATCCGCGACGAGGATCGTCACAAATTGTCCGAGGATATTCGCGCCTTCATCCGCGCGCGCTAGCTATCCGGGTCACACGGCCGATCCTTGATCGTCACCCCGGACTTGATCCGGGGTCCACTCGTCCGACGCGGGCTCGAATGGATTCCGGATCAGGTCCGGGATGACGACAAGTGCAAAGCGACCTAACGCAGCACGCCCGCGGCCGTCTGCCTTCGTGCGTAGACGAACAGCGCGATCAGGACGACCCAGACGATCGCGGTAAAGATCAGCGGAAACGTCCCGAACATCCGCATCAGGTCGCCATGATGCAGGCCGAACTGATAGATGCAGCTGACGGCAAGTCCGACGAGCGAGACCAGAAACGCGGCGACCGCATGGCGGCTGCGGGCGAGCAGCAGGATCGATCCGAGCACCGATCCCCAGATGCCGATCGCCCACCCGGCGTTTGCCCAGACCGGAAAGCCGGTAAACCACGCCTGCTGCTCGGGCGTGAAGGCGGCCATATAATCGGGATTCTCGATCTTGGTCATCACATAGTCGAACGCGCCGATCGCGTTCCACAGCAGCGATACGACACCGACGACCCACAGGTGCCACGGCGTTTTGACGGCTACCGACATATTAATCTCCCCCTCCAGAAAGACAGAACCAGATTATCACGATTTCGTGCGCCGGACAATCGGTGACATATGCACGCAATACACTATCGGGCATCTTGGCAAAGCCGGCACGCGCGCCGATATCCACCCGCATGTGTGTCGTCGCCCTTGCCCACCGCGTCCATCCCGACTGGCCCCTCATCCTGATCGGCAACCGCGACGAATTTCACGCGCGGCCGGCGGCGGCGCTCGCCGAATGGGACGACGGCAGCGGGATCGTCGCGGGGCGCGATCTGCAGGCGGGCGGAACATGGCTGGGCGTGCATCGGCCGAGCGGACGCGTCGTCGTGGTGACCAACATCCGCGGCGCGATGCCCGATCCGGCGAAGGAGTCGCGCGGGGCGCTCGTCGTCGATATGCTGCGCGGCGAAGGGCGCTTTGCCGACCCGGCCGCGGCCGATCTCGACCGGTTCAACGCCTTCAACCTCTTCACTGTCGGCCGCGATGCGCGGCTGCTCACCAACCGGCCCCGACCGTCGATCGCATCGCTCGAACCCGGCGTGCATGCTCTCGCGAACGAACCGGTCGACCAGCCCTGCCCGCGCGCCGAACGGCTCCGCATCGCGCTCGCGGCCGTCGTCGAGGCCGGGGCCGACCCCGAGGGGCTGCTCGACACCCTGACCGCGACAAGCGATCCGGCGCTGTTCCTGCACGGCGACATCTACGGCACGCGCGCTTCGACGCTCGTCGCGATTTCGCCGACCGGCGAGGTCCATATGGTCGAACGCCGATACGAAGCGGGCGGCCGCCCCGCTGGAACGACCGCCCTGCAATTTCGCATCGGTTCTTGATTTCGTCATTCCGGACTTGATCCGGAATCCATTGTCTCGGCGCTTGCGGGAATGGACCCCGGATCAAGTCCGGGGTGACGAAGAAAGAAGACATAGGCCGCGTGCGGCCGAAGCTTATTTCGGCGCGAGCACCATCAGCATTTGACGGCCTTCGGTGCGCGGATGCGCCTCGACCTTCGCGATTTCGGCCGTCATCTCGGCCACGCGCTGAAGGACGTTGAGGCCGAGCTGGGTGTGGCTCATTTCGCGGCCGCGGAACCGCATGGTCATCTTGACCTTGTCGCCTTCGCCAAGGAAGTCGAAGACCTTCTTCATCTTCACGTCGAAATCATGATCGTCGATATTCGGACGCATCTTGATCTCTTTGATTTCCTGGGTCTTCTGGCTCTTGCGCGCCAGATTTGCCTTTTTCTGGGCTTCGTATTTGAACTTGCCCACATCCAGGAATTTGCACACCGGCGGATCGGCGTTGGGCGAGACTTCGACCAGATCCAGCCCAACCTCGGCCGCCTGTTCGATCGATTCGGCGGTCAGCATGACGCCCAGATTTTCGCCTTCCTCGTCGATGACGCGGACCTTGGGCGAGGCGATGAATTCATTGTATCGCGGGCCATTCTTGGGCGGCATTCGGTCCATCGGGCGGCGAGTCATCGGCGGTGGTATAGCTGTATCTCCTGGTCGTTGCTTGCGGGCACGCGGAATCGACACGGTCCACGCGCGTCCCGCTCATATAGTGAACGCGCGCGCGCCGTAAAGGCTGCCCGTGGCATAAAGATGACGCTTTTCGCCCGACTGTGGCGGCTAAGCCACGCCGGATCGCATCACCATTTCGTCGGCGCCGGGTCGACCACGCGGAAACCGCCCGCCCCGACTTCGCTCACTTCCAGCGCGCGGACCGCGATGCCGCGGTTGTTGAAGCGGAAGATGCCGTCGATCCCGCCGAAGCCGTCTGCCGCGAGCAGACGCGCCGCCGGGAAGGTCGTGCCGGGCTTCCAGTCGCGCGCGATGCGGACGGTGAGCAGGACCGAGTCGTAGCCAAGGCTGGCGAGCCGATACGGCGATTTGCCGTAGCGGGTACGATATTTGGCCGCGAGCTGGCCATAGAGTCCATCGGACACGCTGGCGAACCACGACCCGCGCATCGCGGCATTGCCGCCCAGCGACGCATCGGTATTCCACAACTCGGTGCCCAGGATCTGCTTGTTGCCCGTGCTTTTGATCACCGGCACCGCGCGGATCGCATTGCCGCCCGAGTCGGCGATCAAGACCGCGTCCATCGCCCCCGCATTGGCCAGGCGCCGCGCCGCGCCCGACAGCGCGGTGGCGCTGCGGTCATAGCTTTCGACCGCGACGAGCGTCCCGCCGGCGGCGGCGACCGCGGCGCGGAAAGCGGCGGTCGAGCGCTCGCCATAAACGGTCTTGGGGACGAGCGCGCCGAACCGCTGATGTCCCTTGGCGCGCGCGTAGGCGACGACGCGCTCGACCGACTGGCCGGGAACGAAGCCCATGATGAAAACGCCATTGCCCGCAACGCTGCTGTCGTTCGAGAAGCTCAGCACCGGCACCTTCGCCTCGCGCGCGATCGGCGCCACTACGGCGACATCTTCGCTCAGCAGCGGCCCGAGGATCAGCTTGTTGCCGTCGGCGACCGCCTGACGCGCCGCCGCCGCCGCGCCAAGCGCAGTGTCATAGGCGGTGATGCGGACTTTTTCGGTGCGGGAATCGAGGAGCGCCATCGTCGTGGCATTGGCGATCGCCGTGCCGACGTCGGCGTTCGGCCCGGTCTGGGGCACCAGCAGCGCGACGCGATGACGGTCGGTATCGGTCGGCAGGCCGGGGCCGACATTGTCGCCGCCATTCTGCGGCGGCGGCGGCGTTGCGGGACCGTTCGTCTTGGGCACCATCTGGCACGCCGCGAGCAGACCCGCCACCGCCGCGACGCCCAGTCCGCGCAGCAATTGCCGGCGCGGCGACGCATAAGCTTGGCGCTGGGCAGCAGTTTCTGCCATTTTCGGCTCCATGCCGGATTCGACCATCTCAAAATCTCCCTTGCCCGGTCTCTATATCGTTGCGACCCCGATCGGCAACCTTGGCGACATCAGTAGCCGGGCTGCGGCAACGCTCGCGTCAGCCGACGTGATCGCGGCCGAAGACACGCGAGTGACGGCAAAGCTGCTCGCTCATCTGGGTTTGCGTGTGCCGATGACCCCCTATCATGATCATAGCGACGAACGCGTCCGCGCCGCCTTGGTTGCGCGGATGGAACGCGAAATCGTCGTGCTCGTGTCGGACGCGGGGACGCCGCTGGTCTCCGACCCCGGATACAAGCTGGTCCGCGACGCGCGCGCTGCCGGACGGCATGTCACCACCCTTCCCGGCCCCTGCGCCGCGATCGCCGCGATCACCCTGTCGGGTCTGCCAAGCGACCGCTTCCTGTTCGCGGGCTTCCTGCCGAACAAGGCAAAGGCGCGCGCCGACACCATCGCCGAGTTCGCCGCGCTGCGCTCGACGCTCGTCTTCTACGAAAGCGGACCGCGGCTCTCGGCGGCGCTCGGCGCACTCGCCGAGGGGCTCGGCAACCGCGAGGCGGCGGTCGCGCGCGAGATCAGCAAGCTGTACGAGGAGTGCGTGACGGGCACGCTTGCCGACCTCGCCGCACGCTATGCCGATGCACCGCCCAAGGGCGAGATCGTGATCGTCGTCGGCCCGCCCGGCGAGCCGGTGATCGAGGAAGCCGACGACGACACACTCGACGCCGCGCTGCGCGCCGCGATGGCCGACAAGCCCGTCGCGCAGGCGGCCAAGGCGGTTGCGAAGCAATATGGCCTCGACCGGCATGGGGTCTACGCCCGCGCCCTTGCCCTGAAAGAGCGCGCTTCTTGAAACGCGCCGCCGCCGAGGCGCGCGGACGCCGGGCCGAGCGCCGCGCGGCGTGGTGGCTCCGGCTGCACGGCTGGCGGATCCTCGGCGAGCGGCTGCGCGTCCCCGCGGGCGAAGTCGATCTCGTCGCGCGGCGCGGCAAGACCCTCGCCTTTATCGAGGTCAAATGGCGCGACCGGGCCGCAGACCTCGATCTCGCGATCGACGGGTGGCGGCTGCGCCGCGTCGCGGCGGCCGCCGAAATGCTGCTTCCCCGCTTCGCGCGGCCGGACGACGATATCCGTATCGACGTGATGCTTCTTGCGCCGCGGCGATTGCCTCGCCATCTGGTCCACGTCTGGCAGCCGTGACGGCGCGCCTCCATTGCCGCTTGAAACGGAGAAGAAGATGACCCTGCGCGCAGCCGTGCAAATGGACCCGATGGATGCGATCAACATCGCCGGCGACAGCAGTTTCCATTTGATCCTGAAGGCGCTCGACCGCGGATACGAGCTTTATCATTACGATGTGCGCGGCCTGACGTGGGAGGCGGGACGGCTGACGACCAAGGCGCATCGCATCGTCGAGGCGCGGCGCGAAGCCGGCAATCATTACCGGTTCGGCGAGCAGGTCATGCTCGACCTCGGCCGCGACGTCGATGTCGTGCTGATGCGGCAGGATCCGCCCTTCGACCTCGGCTATCTCACCGGCACCTGGCTGCTCGAGCGCATCGCGGGCGAGACATTGGTCGTCAACGACCCGGTCTCGGTCCGCAACGCGCCCGAGAAAGTCTTCGTGCTCGATTTCCCCGAGTTCATGCCGCCGACGATGGTGACGCGCGATCTCGACGCGGTGAAGGACTTCCAGGCGCGCTACGGCGCCGTCGTCATCAAGCCGCTCCACGGCAACGGCGGCAAGGCGGTGTTCCGCGTCGACGCCGACGGCAGCAACCTCGGCGCGCTCGTCGAATTGTTCGGGCAGGTCTGGCCCGAACCCTTCATGGTCCAGCAATTCCTGCCGAGCGTCAGCAAGGGCGACAAGCGTATTGTCCTGATCGACGGCGAGGTCGCGGGCGCGATCAACCGCAAGCCCGGCGAAGGCGAATTCCGCTCGAATCTCGCGGTCGGCGGCTATGCCGAAGCGACGACGCTCACCCCGCGCGAGCAGGAGATTTGCGACGTGCTGGGGCCGCGGCTCAAGGAACGCGGCCTGCTCTTCGTCGGCATCGACGTGATCGGCGGCGAATGGCTGACCGAGATCAACGTGACATCGCCGACCGGAATCGTCGCGATCGACCGCTTCAACGACAGCGATACGGCGGGGATGATCTGGGACGCGATCGTGCGGCGCGTCGGTTGACCTTCCCTTCATCGTCATTGCGAGCGAAGCGAAGCAATCTCCAGCCGTCGTCATTCCACGCCGATAGCTGGGAATTGCTTCGTCGCTACCCGCCTCGCAATGACGGTTATGGATCAGTTCGCGAACAGAATGCGTTCCCCCTTCCATGACCGCCTTCATTCTCGACCTGATCCAGGGCTGGGGCTACCTCGGCATCTTCGCGCTGATGTTCCTCGAAAATGTCTTTCCGCCGATCCCGTCCGAAGTGATCATGGGGCTCGGCGGCATCGCGGTGGCGCAGGGGCGGTTCGATTTCTGGACGCTGGTCGCCGTCGCGGTCGCCGGAACCACCGCCGGCAACTGGGTCTGGTACGCGATCGGACGCTGGATCGGCTATGAACGGCTCAAACCCTTCATCGACCGCCACGGCCGCTGGCTGACGCTCGACTGGGCCGAGGTCGAGCGGCTGCACGCCTTTTTCCTGAAATATGGCCCCGCGATCGTGTTCGTCGCGCGGTTCCTGCCGGTCGCGCGGACGATGGTCTCGCTGCCCGCGGGCATGGTGCGGATGAATCAGGCGAAATTCCTGATCTGGACGGCGGCGGGCTCGGCGATCTGGATCGGCGCGCTCGCGGGCGCCGGCCACTGGTTCGGCAACCGCTTCGCGAACCTCGATGCCTTCGTCGGGCCGGTCGCGCTGGCCGCGATCGGATCGCTGGTCCTGATCTACCTCTGGCGCGTCGTCACCTGGAAGCCGCGCGGTTAGGCGCGCGGGTGCGCGCTGCGATAGATATCGAGCAGATGCGCCGCATCGACCGCGGTATAGACCTGCGTCGAGGCGAGGCTCGCATGGCCCAACAATTCCTGCAGGCTGCGCAGATCGGCGCCCCCGGCGAGCAGATGTGTCGCGAAACTGTGCCGCAGCGCGTGCGGCGTCGTGCGTTCGGGCAGGCCCAGCGCGCGCCGCGCCGAGCGGACGCTCGCACGGACGACGCCGGGTTGCAGCGGCCCGCCGCGGGCGCCCAGAAAAAGCGGTGTGTCCTTCGCTATCGGCCAGGGGCAAGCCTCGACATAGCGTGACACCGCGCTCGCCACCGCGGGCAGGATCGGTACGACGCGCGTCTTGTTCCGCTTGCCGGTGACGCGCAGCGTCTCGCCGAGCGGCAGCACCGCGCCGGTCAGCGCCAGCGCCTCGCCGATGCGCAGTCCCGCGCCATAGAGCAGCAGCAACAGCGCAAAATCGCGCGCGCCGACCCAGGCCTCGCGGGCATTGTCCTCGACATCCTGCGCAAGCTGCATCGCCTCGGCGGGCGCGACCGGGCGCGGCAGGCCCTTCTTGACGCGCGGACCGCGCATCTGCGGGACGCTGGCGTTCGTCCCGCCGACGAAACGGAGGAAGCCACGCAGCGCGCTGAGTTCGCGCGCAGCCGACGCATTGCCCAGCCCTTCGGCGCGGCGATCGGCGAGATAGGAGCGCAGATCGTTCGGCGTCAGCGCGCCGAGCATCCGGGCATCGACCGCGCCGCCCCGATAGTGCGACAGAAAGGCGCAAAACCGCTCCGCCGTCGCGATATAGGCGCGGCGCGTATGCTCCGACCGGCGCTTCTCATGCGCCAGATGGGCGTCCCAGTCGCGGATCAATCCGTCAGCCAAACTCGATTCCGTGCCTATAATTCCGTGCGTGTCGAGCGAAGTCGAGACACCCCGATGGCAAGCGCGAGGCCGGCGGCATCTCGACTTCGCCCGATGCGAACGGGGTCGGGAGAGGTTAATGCGTTTTCACCACCTCGGAAAGGATCGAGTCGAGCAGCAAGATGCCATCGTCGGTCACCGCAAGCCGGTCGCCATCCTGAACCACCAGCCCCTGCCCCGCCAGCCGCGCCACGGCGCCCGCATCGACGAAGGCGCCGCGCGCCAGCCCGCTGCGCGCCTCGACGCGCGCCAGATCGATGCCTTCGGTCAGGCGCAGCCCCATCAGCATCGCCTCGGTCGCGCGTTCGTGCGGCGGCAGGTCGCTCTCGACCTTCAGCCCGTGACCGTTGCGCGTCACCGCCGCGATGAAATTCTCGGGCTTCTTGTGTCGCTCGGTCGCCTGGGCGAGCCGCCGCCCATGCGCGCCCGGGCCGATCCCGGCATAATCGCCATATCGCCAATAGGTCAGATTGTGCCGGCTTTCCTCGCCCGGTCGTGCGTGGTTCGACACTTCGTATCGCGGCAGCCCCGCCGCGCGCGTGATCGCCTGCGTCGCGTCGAACAGGTCGGCGGCGGAATCGCCATCGGGAATGACGAGATCGCCCTTCGCCGCGAGCGTCGCGAAGCGTGTGCCGGGCTCGATGGTGAGTTGGTAAAGCGATAAATGGCCGGTGCCGAACGCCAGCGCGCCCGCCAGTTCGCGCTCCCAGTCGGAAAGCGTTTGGCCTGGCCGCGCATAAATGAGGTCGAAACTGACGCGGCCGAAATGCTCCTGCGCCGCCGCGATCGCGCGCCGCGCCTCGTCACCGCTGTGTGCGCGGCCCAGAAATTCAAGTATTTGGGGATCGAAGCTCTGCACCCCGATCGACACGCGGTTGACCCCGGCCGCGGCCAGCGCGGCGAAATTGGCGACCTCGACCGAATTGGGGTTCGCCTCCAGCGTGATTTCGCAATCGTCCGACAGCCCCCACGCGTCCGCCGCCGCCGCGATCACCGCCGCGACGGTTTCGGGCGGCATCAGGCTGGGCGTCCCGCCGCCGAAGAAGATCGACGACACCGGCCGGCCGGGAAGCAGCGCGGCTTCATGCCGCAGATCGGCAAGCAACGCCGCGCGCCACGCCGCCTGATCGACGCTTTCGCGAACATGGCTGTTGAAGTCGCAATAGGGGCATTTGCTGACGCAGAACGGCCAATGGACATAAAGGGCGAGTGGTTCGGCCATGCGCGCGATATAGTTACTTTTCAGCGATTGTCTGCATGGCTAGACTTACATCGGAGGCCCGCCATGGACATTGCCAATCAGGACTTCATCCAACTGGTCAAACGTACGCGCGAGAAGTTCGGTGTGAGCATTGATGGCGCGCACGACCTGATCTTTGCCGATGAAGAGATGCGCCGGCTGATCGCCCGCCGCATCAACCATGACCCCGAGTGCCGGAAGCAGGCGCTGTCAGAAATGCGCGACAAGGGAGAAAGGTCGCGCTTTATCGAGATCGACGGCAAGATCAGATTCCGCCCCTGACGCTTGGACAGCTTAAAATGCGCCAGTTACCAGCTTGGCAAACGCATCGGCGCGGTGGCTGATCGCATGCTTCTCGCCGGGATCTATCTCCGCATAAGTCAGCGACTTGCCGGCTGGAACGAAGACGGGATCATAGCCGAAGCCGAGCGTCCCGCGCGGCGGCCAGGTCAGGCTGCCTTCCGCCCGCCCCTCGAAAACTTCCGCATGGCCGTCGGGCCACGCCAGCGCCAATGTGCAGACGAAGCAGGCGCTGCGGTCGACGTCCGGCCCCTGCTCTGCCAGCAGCCCCTCGACCTTGCCCATCGCCATATACCAGTCGCGGCCCTTCTCGCCCTCGAACCACTGCCGCTCGGCCCAGTCGGCGGTGTAGACGCCGGGCCGCCCGCCGAGCGCCGCGACCTCGAGCCCGCTGTCGTCGGCAAGCGCGGGCAGCCCCGCCGCCGACGCGCTAGCATGGGCCTTGAGC
>JAEWIL010000149.1 GCA_023387085.1 Pseudomonadota bacterium
TCAATACGCGCCGGGTGCCGCGTTGGGATATGGCGCGTGCTGGGGAAGTAGAGGCACGGGCCTTGGTAGGGCGGTGTCCAGTCTTCCAGCACTGCGACCAGACGACCCGCGGCGATATGATCCGCGACCCTCAGGTCCGCGATGTATGCGAGGCCGGCGCCTGCAAGCGCCGCCTCCAGCATCAAGCCGCTTTCATCGAGCGTCAGCGTGCCGGGCGCGTCGATCAGCACGGCTTCGCCCCGGCGCTCGAACTCCCAGCGGTAGAGCTTGCCGCTCGCCATGCGCGCGCGGATGCAGCGGTGGCGGTAAAGATCGGCGGGCACTGTCGGCACGCCCCATGTTTCGAAATATTCGGGTGTGCCGATGACCAGCGAGCGGATTTCCGGCACGATCGGTATCGCGATCATGTCGGGCGGCACCGCCTCGGCGAGCCGGACACCGGCGTCGAATCCCTGACCCGTCACATCGATCAGCGCGCCCTCGGTGACGATCTCCAGTTCGACGCGCGGATAGAGACGGGCATATTCGAGGAACAGCGGCGCCAGGACCATCCGTGCCGCGCCCAGCGCCATGTTGATCCGCAACGAGCCAGCGGGTTCGGCGCTATGCTCGCCGGCGTTCTCAAGCGCTCCGTCGATGATGGCCAGCGCTGGCCCGATTTCGGCGACGAAGCGCTCGCCCTCCGGCGAGAGTGCCACGCTGCGCGTCGTCCGGTTGAACAGGCGAACGCCGAGCCTTTCCTCCAGCGCGGCAATCGCGTGGCTGAGCGCGGAGGAAGACATGCCCAGTTCGCGTGTTGCCGCGCGGAACCCGCCGACGCGCGCAACCGCGGCGACGGCTTCCAATTCGATCAGGCTGGCTTTGGCCATTGCGCGATATTCTTCAACAGACTGTGCAGATATGACCTTCTTATCAGAACAATAATCGTGCGTCATATGAAAGTCCGCCAATCACACAGCGGAGTCATTCCCATGCATATGATCGACAAGATTTACATCGACGGCGGCTTCGTCACCCCGCAGGGCGAGGACGTCGCACCATTGTTCAACCCGGCGACGGAAGCGCAGATCGGCGCCGTCCGTCTGGGTGACGCGCGCGATGTCGAGGCCGCCGTCGCGGCCGCGAAGCGCGCGTTTGCGGCGATGTCGCATAGCTCGACGGCCGATCGCATCGCCATGTTGAAGCAGCTGTCCGCCTCTGTCAGCGCGCGCGCCGACGAACTTGTCGCGACGATGATCGAGGAATATGGCGCGCCTGCCGCATTCACCGGCTTTGCGGTGCCCCACGCGGCATCGGTCTTCCTCGACATGGCGCATGTGCTGGAGAACTATGCATTCCGCCGCACCATTGGCCACGCCGAGGTGGAGATGCGCCCTTCCGGCGTCGCTACCGCGATCACCCCTTGGAACAGCAATTACGGTTTCATCTGTTCCAAGCTGGCCACCGCGATCGCCGCGGGCACGTCGATCGTCATCAAGCCATCGGAAATGAGCGCGCTCCAGACCCAGCTTCTCGCCGAATGCCTCGACGCAGCCGATCTGCCGCCCGGGGTGGTCAATATCGTCAACGGCACCGGCGCGGTGGCGGGCGCAGCGCTCAGTGCGCACCCCGATATCGCAAAGATCAGTTTCACCGGATCGACGGCCACCGGACGCGCGATCATGGCTGCGGGCGCGCAAGGCATCAAGCGCGTGACGCTCGAGCTGGGCGGCAAAAGCCCGACGATCATCCTTGACGATGCCGATCTCGACGCCGCGATCCCGCGGGCGCTGATGATGGGGCTGGGCAACAGCGGTCAGGCCTGTATCGACGGCACCCGCATCCTCGCGCCGGAGAGCCGCCTCGACGACATTCTGTTGCGGCTCAAAGCGGCGGCGGAGGCGTTCGAGGTGGGACCCGGCATTGATCCGGCGAACGACATCGGCCCCATGGTGAGCGAGAAGCAATGGGAGCGCGTCCAGTCCTATATCCGACTGGGTCAGCAGGAAGGTGCGACCTTGCTCACGGGCGGCGAAGGGCGGCCCGCCCATCTCGATTGCGGGTGGTTCGTGCGCCCGACAATCTTCGCGGGCGTGACCAACCGGATGCGGATCGCGCGCGAGGAGATATTTGGCCCGGTGCTCTGCGTGATCCCCTATCGCGACGAAGCCGAAGCGATCGCGATCGCCAACGACACGGACTATGGCCTGGCGGCCTATATCCTGTCGTCCGACGAGGAGCGGGCAAAGCGGGTCGCGAGGCAGATCGACGCAGGCCGCGTCATGATCAATGCCGCGCCGCACGAGCCGCTCGCACCGTTCGGCGGGTTCAAGCAATCGGGGATCGGGCGCGAGTTCGGCGCGTTTGGCCTGGAGGCGTTCCTCGAGCCGCGCGCCATCATCGCCTGAGGCAGTCGGGAGTGCCGGCTTCAAGTGCGAAGCAGGCTACCCCATCGATGGCACGGCTTCTCCCTCCAAGGCCGGGTTATTCCTTGAGGCTCCGCGGAAATATCGGGTATCCCCTCACCCTTCGTCGGGCCAGGTGGTTACGCAACCAAACCTGCCTATTTCTCTCCCGACGGGAGAAGGAGAGCGGCAGTTCTCCGTCCCGAAACGGCCCAAAAGAAAAAGGCCGGGGTTTCCCCCGGCCCTTCCCTAATTCATGTGCGCTTCGATCAGGCGCCGGCGACGTCGGCCGTGTCGACCTTGATGCCGGGGCCCATCGACGACGACAGCGCGATCTTGCGGACATATTTGCCCTTCGCGCCGGCCGGCTTGGCCTTCACGATCGCGTCGACGAAGGCGTCGAAGTTCTGGCGGAGCTTTTCCTCGCCGAACGACAACTTGCCGAGGCCGGCGTGGATGATACCGACCTTTTCGACGCGGAATTCGATCTGGCCACCCTTGGCGGCCTTCACGGCTTCGGCGACGTTCGGGGTCACGGTGCCCAGCTTCGGGTTCGGCATCAGTCCCTTCGGACCCAGTGTCTTGCCGAGGCGGCCGACGATGCCCATCATGTCCGGCGTCGCGATGACGCGGCCATAGTCGAGGTTGCCCGCGAGCATGTCTTCCATCTGGTCTTCGGCGCCCACGTTGTCGGCGCCGGCGGCCAGCGCCTTCTCGGCATTGTCGCCGCGCGCGAACACGGCGACCTTGACATCCTTGCCGGTGCCGGCGGGCAGCGTGACGACGCCCCGGACCATCTGGTCGGCGTGGCGCGGGTCAACGCCCAGGTTCATCGCGATTTCGAGCGTTTCGTCGAACTTGGCCGAGGCCAGTTCGCGAACGGTCTTGAGTGCTTCATCGACGGTGTGCAGCTTCAGCGCATCAACCTTGCCCTCGAGGGCCTTCTGCTTCTTGGTCAGCTTGGCCATCGGATCAGCCCTCCGTCACTTCGAGGCCCATCGAGCGCGCGCTGCCCTCGATGATCTTCGTTGCCTGTTCGATGTCGTTCGCGTTGAGATCCTTCATCTTGATCTCGGCGATTTCGGTCAGCTTCGAGCGGGCGATCTTGCCGCCGCTGATCTTGCCGGGTTCCTTCGAGCCCGACTTCAGGTTTGCGGCCTTCTTGATCAGATAGGTCGCCGGCGGCGTCTTCGTAACGAACGAAAAGCTCTTGTCGGCGAAGACGGTGATGATGGTCGGGGTCGGCGTACCCTTTTCCATGGAATCGGTCGCGGCGTTGAACGCCTTGGAGAATTACATGATGTTGACGCCGCGCTGACCGAGCGCCGGCCCGAGCGGCGGCGAGGGGTTGGCGGTGCCGGCGGGCACCTGCAGCTTGATGTAGCCGCTGATCTTCTTGGCCATGATAGCCTCCTGTCTTTCTGTCGCCCCGGACCATGATCCGGGGCTCAAAATAAGCGGTCGAACGGAAGAGCATCACCCCTTCCTCCCGCGCGGAATCACGCCCGTATCTGACGCGAAGCGGCGCCGTTAGCGGCAAACCGGCCGCAAAGCAAGGCTTTTAGCCCTGCGGAACCAGGCGGATCAGCCCTTCCTGCACCGCCGAGGCGATCAGCGTGCCGTCCTGGCGATAGATGAGGCCGCGATTGATACCGCGCCCGCCGCCGCCCCAGTCGCTGTCCATGACATAGACGAACCAGTCGTCGACGCGAATGTCGTCATGGAACCACATCGCATGGTCGAGGCTGGTCGAGAACAGCCCCGGCTGGGTCCAGGTCAATCCGTGCGGCACCATCGCCGACGACAGCAGGCCCATGTCCGACGCATAAGCGAGCAGCGCACGATGGGTCAGCGGATCGTCGCCGACGGGGGCCGCGATGCGGAACCATTCATAATGCATCGTCGATGCGGCGCCCGCGGGCGGGCGGAAGCTGCGCACCTCGAATGGGTGGTTGGTAGCCATCTGTTCGAGCCGCGCGTCGTCGATCAGCGGATCGGCAGCGACCACGTCGCCGAAATCGCGGCATTGTTCGGGCGGAAGCAGCTCGGGCATCGGCGCCTGATGCGTCAGCCCCTGTTCCGGCGCCTGGAACGAGGCGGTGAGGTTGAAGATCACCTTGCCATCCTGTCGCACGACGACACGGCGGTTCGCGAAGCTGCGCCCGTCGAAATCGCGGTGAACGCGGAAATGGAGCGGCTTCGCCTCGTCGCCGCCACGCAGGAAATAGGCGTGGAGCGAATGGACGACCTTGCCCGGATCGACGGTGCGTGCGGCGGCCACCATCGCCTGCGCGATCACCTGTCCGCCGAAGATGCGCTGACGCATCGGCTTTCTGAAGGCCGGATAGGTAAACTCATCGGGCTCTTCGGCTGCTTCGAGGTCGAACAGCTTGACGACACGGCGCACGACGCGCTCGCGGTCGATCGAGGCGTGAATGGCGCGCGCGCGATCGGCACGCGCCTGAATCGCCTCGGGAGAGAGAGTCGTCACTAAGGGGCCCCTTTCCGTCGTCCCGGCGAAAGCCGGGATCGCTAACGGTCACCCATGCCGCGAGCGGCCCCGGCGTTCGCCGGGGCGGCGCTTATTTCATCCGTTCGACCTGCTCGAAATCGAGCTCGACCGGGGTCGCGCGGCCAAAGATCGACACGCTGACCTTGACGCGCGCCTTGTCGAAATCGAGTTCCTCGACGGCGCCGTTGAAGCTAGCGAACGGGCCTTCGAGCACCTTGACCTGGTCGCCGATCTCGTAATCGACGCGGATCTCGGTCTTCGGACGCGCCGCGGCTTCTTCCTTGCTGTTCAGGATGCGCGCGGCTTCGGCTTCGCTGATCGCCTGCGGCTTGCCCATCGAACCCAGGAAGCCCGTGACCTTCGGCGTATTCTTGACGAGGTGGTAGACATCGTCGGTCATCGTCAACTTCGCGAGGACATAACCCGGGAAGAACTTGCGCTCCGCCTGAACCTTCTTTCCGCGCTTCACCTCGGTGACGGTCTCGACCGGAACTTCGACCGCCTCGACGAGCTGGGTCAGCCCCATACGCTCTGCCTCGGCGAGCACCGAATCGCGAACCTTGTTCTCGAAGCCCGAATAGGCGTGAATGATGTACCAGCGCGCCATTTGCGTGTCCCTTTTAAACCCTGGTGCCGCGCTCAGCGCGCAAGCGACGTCAGCCAGCTGACGATGAATTTGAAAACCGAATCGACGCCGAAGAAGAAGAGCGACAGGATCGTCGTCATGATGATCACCATGATCGTCGTCTGCACCGTCTCGCGGCTCGTGGGCCACACGATCTTCGTGGCTTCGGTTTTCACCTGGTTGACGAATTCGCCAATCTTGGGCCTCGCCATATCGATCGTCCTGTCCTTCAAGCGTCTGGGTTTCGAGCAGATGGGTTGCCGTCCCTCGCGCGTCAAGCGCGCTTTGGGCAATAGTCCGCCCACCCTCCCCGGCGTGCCGGCGAAAGGCGGAAGGAAACGGCGCAACTGTCCGAATGGAGCGGCCTTTAACCGCGTGCCCCCTTCTTGGCAAGCAATTGCGGTTTCACGCGGGCGAGGACAGCTTCATCAGGACCAGCCCCGCCACGATCAGCAGCGCCGCGACGATCCGCATCGCACTCGCCTGCTCGCCCAATATTGCGATACCGACCAGAAACGCACCGACCGCGCCGATCCCGGTCCAGATCGTATAGGCGGCGCCGAGCGGCAGCGACCGCATTGACAGCGAAAGCAGCGCGAAACTTGCGATCATCGCCGCGATGGTGACGATGGTGGGGCCGGGACGCGTGAATCCCTCCGACTGCTTCATCGAAAAGGCCCAGATGATTTCGAACAGACCGGCGATACCAAGATAGATCCACGGCATGACAGCCTCCTTCAAGACTGCCGGGCCGTCCCGGGCTTGAGACCCGCTCTCACGGGCGGGGACGTGGCCCCGTTTCGGATATTTCCCGATCGATAGCCCGATCAGGACGGTTCGACCAGCCCGCCACCGAGCGCGACATAGAGCGTTACCAGATTATCGACCTGCGCGCGCCGCAATTCGATCAGCGCCTGCTCGGACGCGAACAGGTTGCGCTCGGCGTCCAGCACTTCGAGGTAAGTCGACACGCCCTCGCGATACCGCTTGCGCGCAAGGTCCGCGATACGGCGCGTCGCGTCCGTGCCGCGCTCCTGCGCCTCGACCTGCTCGGCGAGATAGCGGCGGCCGGCGAGCGCGTCGGCGACTTCGCGGAAAGCCGTCTGGACTGTCTTCTCATAACTCGCGACCGCGATATTCTGACGCGCCTCGGCGACGGTCAGATTGCCCTTGTTACGACCGAAATCGAAGATCGGCAGGCTGATCGACGGACCAAAACTCCATGTCAGGCCATTATTGCCGAACAACCCATCAAGCGACGAGGAGGCAAAGCCGATATTGCCGGTCAGCGAGATGGACGGGAAGAAGGCGGCTCGCGCCGCGCCGACATTGGCACGCGCCGCGCGAAGCTGTTCTTCCGCACCGACGATGTCGGGGCGCGCCACCAGCAGCTCGGACGGCAGTCCCGCGGTCAGCGCGGGGGGCCGCGACTGGTCGACGAGCGGCAGCGGCGCCGGAAGGTCTGCCGGCACCGGACCGCCGATCAGCACGGCCAGGAAATTGTCGGCCTGCGCCTTCGCGAGTTTCAGGCTGGCAAGCTGCGTTTCCGCCTGCGTCAGCAATGTCTCGGACTGACGATAGTCGAGGGCCGAAGTCACCCCGGCGTCGAGCCGTAACTTGGCGATGCGAAGTCCCTCGCGGCGGCTGGTCACCGTCGCTTCGGCCAGCACGATCTGCTCCTCGGCACCACGCGAAGCGAAATAGGTCGAGGCAACGTCGCGGATCAGCGACAGGCGGAAGGCGCGTTCGGCCTGCTGCGTCGCAAAATATTGGCTCCGCGCCGCCTCTGACAGATTCTTCACCCGCCCCCAGAAATCGAGTTCGAAGCCGGTGATGCCGACGCCGACCGTGTAGCGGTTCGACGTATCGGGGCCCGGCGGGGTGGTGAAGGCGGAAAAGGCCCGGCTGCGCGCCGCGTCGGCGCTCGCGCCCACGGTCGGCAGGCGGTCGGCGTCCTGGATTCGGTACTGGCCCTTCGCCTCGTCGATCCGCGCAACGGCAACCACAAGATCGCGATTGCGTTCGAGCGCGCGCGAAACCAGCGCCTCGAGCTGCGGGTCGGCGAAGAAATCGTGCCACGAAATCTCCGTCGCGCGCTTGCCCGCCGTCACGTCGTTCGCCAAGCCGTCCGGATAATCGGGCGCGGTCGAAAGCGGCGGCCGCGTGTGCGGCGGGGCAAGGTTGACGCACCCCGAGAGCATCGTCGCCGCGGCGAGGAGCAGGATCGGCTTACGCATGGTTCGGCTCCTCTTCATGATGCCCCTTTTCCGAAGGAGCCGGCGGACGCTTGCGGCTGATCCACTTGCGCACCGCCAGGTAGAAAAGCGGGATGAAGAAAATGCCGAGCAGCGTCGCCGCAATCATGCCGCCCATCACGCCGGTGCCGACCGCGCGGCGGCTCGCCGCCCCTGCCCCGCTCGCGATCACCAGCGGCACCATGCCGAGAATGAAGGCCAGGCTGGTCATGATGATCGGACGCAAACGCAGCTTCACCGCCTCCATCACCGCATCGAGCGTCGACTTGCCCTCGGCCTCCTGCTCGATCGCGAATTCGACGATCAGGATCGCATTCTTGGCCGCGAGCCCGATGATCGTGATCAACCCGACGTTGAAATAAATGTCGGCATTGAGACCGCGCAGCATCGAGAAAAGCACCGCGCCAAGCACGCCCAGGGGCACGACAAGCAGAACCGCGACCGGCACCGACCAACTTTCGTAAAGCGCGGCAAGCAGCAGGAAGACGACGACGAGCGACAGGCCGAGCAACATGCCGATCTGCCCCGCCGACTGCTTCTCCTCAAAGGAGATGCCCGTCCATTCGAACGAGAAGCCGGCGGGCAGCGCCTGCGCGAGGCGCTCCATCTCGGCCATCGCCTCGCCGGTCGACTGGCCGCGCGCGGGCTCGCCCGAAATCGTCATCGCGGGATAACCGTTGTAACGCTGGAGCTGCGGCGCCTGCGCGGTCCATTCGGCGGTGCTGAACGATCCGAACGGCACCATTCCCCCCGTGGAGCTGCGAACCTTGAGGTCGAGCACGTCCTGCGGCGTCATCCGGCTCGCGGCATCGGCCTGGAGCAGTACGCGCAGCACGCGGCCCTCGCGCGTGAAGTCATTGGCATAGGCACTGCCGAAGCTGATCGCGAGCGTCGCATTGACGTCGCCGATCGACAGGCCGAGCGCGCGCGCCTTGATGCGGTCGATATCGACCTTGAGCACGGGCGCATCTTCCTGCCCCTCGGGCCGGACATTGGCGAGCAGTTTGCTCTGCATCGCGCCGCCGAGCATCTGGTTGCGCGCCGCAACCAGCGCATCGCGGCCGTTGCCGCCACGATCCTGGAGCTTGAAGGTAAAGCCGCTCGCCGTGCCGAGTTCGGGAATCGACGGCGGGCTCAGCGAAAAGACGAACGCTTCCTTGATGCCCATGAAGGCGCCCATCGCCTTGCCTGCGATGGCTTCGGCGCTGTTTTCACGGCCCTTGCGATCCTCCCACGGCTTCAGCGGGGTGAACATGATCGCATTCGCCTGTCCCTGCCCGAAAAAGCTAAAGCCGTTGACCGATACGACGTTGGCGACCTGCGGCTGGGCGGCAAAGAAGGCCTTGACCTGTTTGCTCGCCTCGTTGGTCCGCTGCGTGGTTGCCCCCGGCGGTGCCTGCACCACTGTGATCAGGAAGCCCTGATCCTCTTGCGGCAGGAACGATCCGGGCAGGCGCGTGAACAGCAGCGCGGTGACCGCGACCAACGCGAGGAAGACGCCCAGCCAGCGCAATGGCGCCGACAGGATCCCGCCGACACGCCCCTGATAGGAATCGGTCGTGCGCCCGAACCAGCGGTTGAAGCCGGCGAAGAAGCGGTCGACGCGCTCGCCGATCGGTCCGCTGCGCTTTGCCTCGTCATGCGGTTTCAGAAGGGTGGCGCAGAGCGCCGGCGTCAGCGTCAGCGCAAGCAGCGCCGAGAAGGCGATCGAGATCGCCAGCGTCAGCGAGAATTGCCGGTAGATGCCGCCGGTCGATCCGGGGAAGAATGCCATCGGGATGAACACCGCGATCAGCACCAGCGTGATGCCGATGATCGCCGAAGTGATCTGGCCCATCGCCTTCACCGTCGCCTCATAAGGCGAGAGATGCTCTTCGCTCATGATGCGCTCGACATTTTCGATCACCACGATCGCATCATCGACGAGGATCCCGATCGCGAGAACCATGCCGAACAGGGTCAGCACGTTGATCGAGAAGCCCGCCATCCACAGGCCGAGGCAGGCTCCGGCGAGGGCGATCGGGACCACGATCGTCGGGATGACCGTCGCACGCCAGTTCTGCAGGAACAGGAACATGACGAGGAAGACGAGCACCATCGCTTCCGCCAGCGTCTTCACCACCTCTTCGATCGAGAGGCTGATGAAGGGCGTCGTGTCATAGGGGATCGACCAGGTTACGTCGGGCGGGAAGCCCTTCGACAGCTCGTCCATCCGGTCGCGGATGCCCTGTGCGGTCGATAGCGCGTTGGCGCCGGGCGTCAGCTGAACCGCAAGCCCCGCCATCGGCTTGCCGTTGAGCTCCGACGAAAAGAGATAGCTTGCCGCGCCGAGTTCGACGCGCCCCACATCGCCCAGCGTCACCGCCGATCCGTCTGGATTGGCACGCAGGATGATGCTCTCGAACTGTTCGGGCTTGGTGAAGCGGCCCTGCGTCGTGATGACGGCGTTAAGCTGCGCGCCCTTGGCAAGCGGCTGGTCGCCGAGCTGGCCGCCCGGCGTCTGGCTGTTCTGCTCCTGCACCGCGGCGAGTGCCTCCGCAGGCGACAAGTTATAGGACGCGAGCTTCTCCGGATCGAGCCAGATGCGCATCGCATATTCAGGCGCGAACGCTTGCACATTGCCGACGCCGTTCACGCGCCGCAACTCGTCGAGCACGCGCGTATTGGCGAAATTATTGACCTGCATCGGGTCGGTCTTGCCGCTTTTCGACGTGATCGCGACGATCAAAAGAAAGCCCGAATTGGCCTCGGTCACCGAAATGCCCTGCCGCCGGACATCCTCGGGCAGCCGCTGTTCGACACGGCGGAGGCGGTTCTGGACCTCCATCTGCGCGGTATCGATGTCGGTCCCCGCCTCGAAGGTCAGCGTGATCGACGCGGTGCCGTTCGATTCGCTGGTCGAGGCCATATAGAGGAAGCCCTCGACCCCGTTCAGCTCCTGCTCGATGACCTGTGTGACATTCTGTTCGAGCGTCCCGGCGTCGGCGCCGGGATAGGTGACGCTGATCGTCAGCGAGGGCGGCGCAACCGACGGATATTGCTCGACCGGCAGGCTGCGCAGCGCGATGATCCCGGCGAGCAGGATGCCGATGGCGATGACCCACGAAAAGATGGGCCGGTCGATGAAAAAGCGGGGGGTCATGGTGCCGGACTCAGCGCTTCGGAGCCGCGGTCCGCGCGGCCGGCGGCCTTGCCGCGGCCTGTCCCGCGACGCGCACCGTCTGGCCCGGCTGAACCTTTTGCAGCCCGTCGACGATCACCTTGTCGCCGGGACGCAGGCCGTCGAGGATCGCCCACTGGCCCTGCTCCATCGCTCCAAGCTTCACCGGACGGATCGCGGCCTTGTTCTGGGCATCGACGATCATCACCGTCGCGGCATCGGACGACAGTTTGATCGCGCGCTGCGGAATCAGAATGCCGTTCGGTCGGACGCCGGCCTTGATGCGCGCGCGGACGAACTGGCCTGGCAGCAAGGCGTTGTTGGCATTGGGGAATTCGGCGCGCAGCGCGGCGGTACCCGTCGCCTCGTCGATGGACAGGTCGAAAAAGTCGAGATGGCCAACGACAGGATAGGGCGTGCCGTCCTCGAGGATCAGCTGCACTTCGGTGCGCGAGGTGGGCGGCAATTGCAGGCGCCCCGACTCCATGTCGCGGCGGATTGCCATCAGGTCGGAACTCGACTGGCCAAAATTGACATAGACGCGGTCGATCTGCTCGATCGTGGTGAGCAGCGTGCCTTGCGCCGCGCTGACCAGCGCCCCCTCGGTCACTTCGGCACGCCGCGCGCGGCCACCGATCGGCGCCGTCACGGTCGAATAGCCAAGGCTGAGCCGCGCCGATTCGAGATTGGCCTGTGCCGATTGGACATCGGCCTCGGCTGTCCGCTGGGCGGCGATCGCCGCGTCATATTCCTGTTTGCCGATCGCCTGGTCGGCGAGCAGCGGCTGGTAGCGCCCGACGACCTGCCGCGCGTTCGCCGCGGTCGCCTGCGCCCGGGCCAGTTGCGCGCGCGCCGCGTTGACGTTCGCGGTCAACTGGCGCGGATCGATACGGAATAACGCCTTCCCGGCGGCGACCAGACTGCCTTCCTCGAACAGACGACGCTCGACGATACCGTCGACGCGCGCCCGCACTTCGGCGGTGCGATAGGCCTGGACGCGACCCGGCAGTTCGATGATGTTCGGGACGGCCTGCGTGCCCACCGTCACGATATTGACCTCCGGCGGCGGGGGCGCCGGGGGGGCCTCGGACGAGCAGGAAGCGAGCGCAAGTGCCAACGCGGCAACGGCGGCGGTGGCCACGGGACGAAGGCGAATCATAGGGACCCCTGGAAAATCGATGTTTTTGCTGACCGTGGAACGGATTTGAACCGTTGCGTTAAACCAACATGTAATTTAAATTACAGAACAGGGCAAGGGAGAGAAGACGCGTTGGATAAGTGCGAATCAACCATATGTCAGATGGATAGGCCCACTCCGCGCGAACGTCGGCACGGGGCCATCTTGGACGCGGCGGAAGCCTTGTTTATCGAACAAGGCTATGAACGAACGAGCCTCGCCGAAATCGTCCGACGCTCGGGGGGCTCGCTTGCGACACTCTACGAACTTTTCGGCAATAAGCAGGGTCTGCTTCACGCCATTGCGATCCGCTGGCGCGACGAAACCATGCTCGAACGCATGGAGCGCGCAGGCGCCGGCGCGCAAACGAATATCGATATCCTGATGGATTATGTGTCGCGCGAGTGCGATTTTCGGCGATCGCCGCGTTCGATCGCGCTAATCCGGATGCTCGTTTCGGAATGTTTGCGCGACCGGGATTTCGCGTTGCAGACCTATCGCGACCTCCACATGCCCGCGATCGACGAGTTGTCCGCGCTCTTCGCCGACTGGACCGCAGCGGGCGAAGCGGAAATCGACGACCCCGAAGCCGCCGCCCATCTCTTCATGTCGATCCTCGCGGGCGACTCGCTCCTCAGCGCCCTTTCGGGCGTCGAAGACGGCATTCTCGACGAAGCCCAGGTCCGCTGGCGGATCCAGCCCTTCATCACGCATTTCAAGATTGCCTAGCCCGCCGCGCCGCCCAGCGCTTGATACAGCGCGACATAGGCCGTCAGCCGGTCAGCGCGAAGCTGGATGAGCGCAAGGTCGACAGCGAGCAGCGCGCGCTGCGCGTCGATCTGTTCCAGATAGGGCGAATAGCCGGCGCGATAGCGGTTCGTCGCGTGGCGCAGCACTTCGGCTACAGCGTTACGCTGGGCAAGGAGCGCCTGTTCCTGCGCGCCGAGCCGGTCGATCAGCGCCAGCTGGTCGTCGACTTCGCGAAAGGCGGTGAGCACCGATTTACGATATGCGAAGGCCGCCTGGTCGCGCTGCGCGGTCGCGGCATCGAACTGCCCCTGCAACCGCCCGCCCTGAAAGATCGGCGCCAATATGCTACCGCCGACCGACCAGATGCTGATCGGATCGCCGAGCAGCGACGAAACGACCGCGCCGCCCGACGCCGACAGCCGGATCTGCGGCAGGAACTGCGCCCGCGCCGCGCGCAGATTCGCATCGGTCGCCGCCAGCGCATATTCGGCCTGCGCAATGTCGGGCCGCCGCCGCAGCAGTTCCGACGGCATAACGGCAGGTACCACCGGCGCCGTCAAACTCCGGAACGCGGCGCCGCGCGTGATCGCATGCGGCGTATCGCCGACGAGCAGCGACAGCGCATTTTCCTGGCGCGCGATCGCCGCCTCGATCGCCGGGATTTGCTGCTCGGCCGAACGATATTCGGCTTCTGACTGCTGGAGTTCGAGCTGCGAGGTGTAGCCCGCCTCGGCGCGGTCGCGCGCGATCCGTAGCGCCTCGCCGCGTGAGACCAGCGTCTCCTTCAGCAGTTCGCGCCGCTCGTCGAGCGCGAGCAGCGTGATATAATTGCTGGCGGTCGCGGCGCTGACCGACAGCGTCGCCGCCTCGCGCGCGGCCGCGACCGCCGCCGCATTGGCGCGCGCGGCATCCCGGCGCGCCACATTGCCGCCGAACAGGTCGACCTCATAGGCGGCCTGAAAGACGGGCTGCGTCGCAAAGCTCTCGCTTGGCTGGCCGAACGCATTGACGCTGCGCGCTTCGGACGCCGGGACGCTCGCCGACAGGCTGGGCAGCAGCAGCGAGCGCGCGACGCGTTCGTTCGCGCGCGCTTCGGCGACGCGCGCCGCAGCGATCGCGAGATCGCTGTTGTTCGTGCGCGCCCGTTCGACCAGCGCCGTGAGTTGCGGGTCGCCGAAGCGCGCCCACCAGGCGGCGTCGATATCGCCCTCGCCCGGGAGGGTGGTGCGCCAGTCGGCGGGCGGCGCGACGACGCTCGCCTCGGGCCGCGGAGTCATCGCCGGGACGCAGGCACCGAGCAGCAGCGGCAGCAGAAGTGCGATGCGCCTCACCGGGCACTATCCGTATCGACGGTGGCGACAACCGACATGCCCGGGCCGAGTCGCGCCGCAAGCTTCTGCGCGGGGTCGATCCGGATACGCACCGCGATCCGCTGTGGCACCTTCACGAAATTGCCCGATCCGGTGTCCGGTTTGATGACGCTGAACTCGCTGCCCGCCGCCGGCGCGACACTTTCAACCGTGCCCTCGAGTTCTGCCCCGCCAAGCGCGTCGACGCGCATCCGCGCCTTCTGCCCCACACGGATGTTCGCGGTCTGCGATTCCTTGAAATTGGCTACAACCCAATGCGTTTCAGGGACCAGGTACATGAGCTGGGTGCCCGGGTTGACCAGCTGGCCGACACGCACCGATACTTCGCTGAGCCGGCCCGCGCGCGGCGCGCGGATCACGGTGCGGCCGAGGTCGATATCGGCCAGCCCGCGCGCCGCCTTCGCGTTTTCGACGCCGGCCTCCAGTCCGCTGCGCCCGACGGTGACCGAGCGCACCTGCTCGAGCGCGATCTGCCGCTGCGCCGTCGCCTGGCGCACCGCGGCTTCGGCCTGCCGCAGCGCCGCGAGCGTCTGGTCGCGTTCGCGCAGCGACACCGACCCCGCGTCGACGAGTTCGTTCACGCGCCGCATGTCGGCCTGTGCGCGCTGAAGCTGCGCCTGCGCGTTCGCGACAGCGGCGTCCTGCAATTGAACCTGCGCCTCCGCCGAGCGTTGGCTCTGCGCACTGTTGCTGAGGCTCGCCGCCTGCGCCGCTATATTCGCCTCGCCTTGCGCGACGCGCTGCTTGTAAATGCTGTCGTCGATCCGCGCGAGCACCTGCCCTGCCGAGACCCGCTCGAAATCCTGCACCAGCACTTCGGTCACATAGCCGCCGACCTGCGGCGCGATGATCGTCGTCTGGCCGCGAACATAGGCGTTGTCGGTCGTCTGGCTGTGGGCGCGGAAAGGCGGCAGGCCCCATGCATAAAGAATGGCGAGCGCTCCCGCCAGAATTACCGCCCCGAACAGGATGATCCGCCCGCGCGACTGCGGCGGCTTCCAGCCTTCGGGTGGCGGGCCGATCTGGTCGTCGGGTGACGGTGCCGGCGCGGGCGCGGGCGGCGCGGGTTGCGTTGCCGCCGGCGCTGCCTGCACAGCCTCTTGGGGCGTTTCCGGCGTTTCGGCTTTCTGTTCGCTCATTGATTTTGCGCCCTCATTTTCTGCAAAGCTTCGAGTTCCCGGGCCAACGGGTTGTGTCCGCGCCGCCGGTCGCGTGCCCAGCGCGCGAACAGCAGAATGAATGTCAGCGCCGACAGCGTGCCGATGACGAAGAACACGTCGTTGAACGCGAGGATCGTCGCCTCGCGCGCGGCTTCGCGAACGACCTGGGATCCGGCGACCGCACCGCGGAGCGCGGGGTCGGTCATGTTGCTCGTCAGCGCGGCGGCCAGACTGTTGATACCTTGCGCCACCTCGGGGTTGTTGGTCGAGATGCTTTGACCCAGCGTCATCAGATGGGCCTTGGTCCGCAGCGTGTGAAATGCCGATAATCCGGCGACGCCGATCAACCCGCCGAGTGTCTGCGAAAGACTGAACACGCCGACG
>JAEWIL010000195.1 GCA_023387085.1 Pseudomonadota bacterium
CGGTTGCGATCCTCGGCGCGATGGCGGGGCTGTGGTTCATTCGCGATCATCTCGGCATGACCGCGGCGCTGTGGGTGTTCGCGATGGTCTGGGCGACCGATATCGGCGCCTATTTCGCGGGCCGCGCCTTTGGCGGCGCGCGCCTTGCGCCGACAATTAGCCCTTCCAAGACCTGGTCGGGCCTGATCGGCGGCATGGTCGCGGCGCTGATCGTCGGCTCGACGCTCGCCGATCGCGGCGAAATCATTGGCGTCCCGCTGTGGATCGGCCTGCTGATGGGACTGGTCGCGCAGCTTGGCGACCTGGGCGAAAGCTGGATGAAGCGCCGCGCCGGGGTCAAGGATTCAGGCAAGCTGATTCCGGGCCACGGCGGCCTGTTCGACCGCGTCGACGGGCTGCTTCCCGTCGCGCTCATTCTCGGTGCGCTCGCCTTCGCGGGCCAGATCGCCGTGCGCGCGGCGGGCTGAGATGGACCAGCGCCGCCTTTCGCTGTTCGGCGCCACCGGATCGGTCGGTCAATCGACTCTCGATCTCGTGCGCCGCGACGGTGAGGGGTGGCGGGTCGCGGTGCTGACCGCCAATTGCGATGTCGCCGAACTGGCGCGGCTCGCGCGCGAATTTCGTCCCGACATTGCTGTCGTCGCCGACGAAGGCTGTCATGACGCCCTGCGGCAGGCGCTCGCGGGAACGGGCATCGAAACCGCTGCCGGAGCAGCCGCGCTTGTCGAGGCGGCGCAGCGGCCGACCGACCTTGTTCTTGCGGCGATCGTCGGCATCGCCGGGCTCGCACCGACCATGGCGGCGATCGAGGCGGGCTATAATGTCGCGCTCGCCAACAAGGAGGCGCTCGTCTCGTCGGGCGAGTTGATGACCGCCGCGGCGCGTAAATCGGGCGCGACGATCCTGCCGATCGACAGCGAGCATAATGCGATCTTCCAGTGTCTTGCCGGCGGACGGATCGAGCATGTCCGGCGGATCATCCTGACTGCCAGCGGCGGACCGTTCCGCACGATGAGCGCCGCCGAGATGGCGCATGTCAGCCCCCAGCAGGCGGTCGCGCATCCGAACTGGTCGATGGGCGCCAAGATCAGCGTCGATTCGGCGACGATGATGAACAAGGGCCTCGAACTGATCGAGGCGCACCATCTGTTCCCGGTCGGGCTCGACCGCATCGAGATCCTCGTCCATCCGCAGTCGGTGATTCACAGTCTGGTCGAATATATCGATTGCTCGACGCTCGCGCAGCTCGGCTCGCCCGACATGCGGATCCCGATCAGTAGCGCGCTCGCCTGGCCGCAGCGGATGGCGACGCCGTGCGCGCCGCTGGATCTTGCCGCCATTGCACGACTCGATTTCGAGGCGCCCGACGAGGGGCGTTTCCCGGCGACGGCACTCTGCCGCGCCGCGATCGCGGAGGGCGGCGCGCGGCCGGCGCAGCTCAATGCCGCCAACGAAATCGCGGTCGCCGCTTTCCTGGCCGGGCGCATTTCCTTCCCGGCCATCGTCGATACCGTGCGCCGCGTGATCGATGCCGAGGCGCCCGCCGTGCCCGCTTCGCTTCAGGACATATTCAGCGTCGATGCCGCATCGCGCGCGGCTGCGCGGGTTTTTGTGGACCAGTACGAACATGCATAATGTGCCCTTGTGGCTTTATCTCGTGGGTTTCCTGCTCGTTCTCGGGCCGCTCGTCTTCGTTCACGAATATGGGCACTACATCGTCGGGCGCTGGTGCGGCGTGAAGGCCGATGCCTTTTCGATCGGCTTCGGGCGCAAGATCGTCGGCTGGACCGACAGGCGCGGCACCGAATGGAAGATCGGCTGGCTGCCGCTCGGCGGCTATGTCCAGTTTGCCGGGGACCGCGACGCGGTGAGCCAGCCCGACGCCGACTGGCAAAACCTGCCCGAAGCGGAGCGATCGCATACATTTCCGGCGCAGCCGGTCTGGAAACGCGCGTTGATCGTTCTCGCAGGGCCGATGACCAATTTCCTCTTCGCGATCCTGATCTTTGCGGCGTTCGGCATGGCTTATGGCGTGCCCCAGACCCCGCCGGTCGTCGGAAGCATCGCCGCGAAAAGTGCCGCGGCGGAGGCGAAGCTGCAGGTCGGCGATCGCATCGTCGCGATCAACGGCCAGACCATGGAACATTTCGAAGATATCCGGATGGCGGTCAGTTACGACCTCGGCAAGCCGGCGCGTCTCGACATCCAGCGTGGTGAGGAGCGCTTCGATCTGACGCTTCGCCCCCAGATCATCACCGAGACCGACCCGTTCGGGAATGAGTCCCAACGCGCGATCATCGGTATCCTCCCGGCCAATCCGGTGTACACGACTGTGGGCCCGGTCGATGCGGTAAAGGCTGCGACGAGCCAGACATGGGCGCTGGTACGGATGACGGGCAATATCCTTGGCCAGTTCGTGACCGGCCAGCGATCGGTGAAGGAAATGGGCGGGCCGGTTCGGATCGCCAAGCAATCGGGCGAAATGGCCAGCCTTGGGCCGGCGGCGCTGATCTTCTTCGTCGCCTTTGTCTCCATCAATCTGGGGTTCATAAATCTGTTGCCATTGCCGATGCTCGATGGCGGTCATCTGCTTTTCTACGCCTATGAGGCGATCCGGCGCCGTCCTGCCCCCGCCGAGGCGCAGGAATGGGCGTTCCGATTCGGCTTTTTGGCGATTGTCAGCCTGATGCTGGTCGTGACTTTCAACGATTTGGGCTCAATCGGGGTCTGGGACCGGATCGCGCGCTTGATTGGTTAGGCGGACTGGGGCAGGAGTGCGCGCGGACCCGTAAGCGGGCGGGTCTGTCGCTTTTGAGTTATTTTTGCGGGATGAACAGCGTGGCTTCACACAATATCCGGGCGCGGACCCAGCTAACGGCGCTTTTTATGGCGGGTACGATGCTCGCCTGGCCGGCAGCGGCGCTCCAGGCACAGGAAGCGACACCGCCGACCGTGCCCGCTCCCAACGTCCCCGCACCCTCGGGCGAGGCGGTTCCGACCGCGACGACGGTGAAGTCGATCGCGGTCGTCGGCAACCAGCGGCTCGAGGCGCAGACGATCCTGTCCTATCTGCGCCTGCGCGTCGGCCAGAGCTATAATCGCGCGATGCTCGACCAGGCGCTCAAGGATCTCGCGGCGACCGAATTGTTCAAGGATTACCAGATCAGCGACGACAATGGCGCGCTGACGATCCAGGTCACCGAAAACCCGGTGATCAACCGCGTGATCCTGGAAGGCAACAAGCGGCTGAAGGAAGACAAGATCCGGCCCGAGATCAAGCTCGCGCCGCGCCAGATCTTCACGCGTTCGAAGGTTCGCGCCGACGTTGCGCGCATCATCGAGCTCTACAAGCGCCAGGGCCGCTTCGCCGCGACGGTCGAGCCCAAGATGGTGTCGCTTGAGCAGAACCGCGTCGATGTCGTGTTCGAAATCAACGAGGGGCCGAAGTCGAAGGTTCGCCAGATCAACATCATCGGCAACGAGAAGTTCAGCGACGGCGACCTCAAGGACGAGATGGCGACCAAGCAGTCGAGCCTGATGACAATCCTGTCGTCGAACACCAGCTACGACCCCGATCGCCTGGCCTATGACCAGCAGAAGCTGCGCCTTTTCTACCTGCAGAACGGCTATGCCGATTTCCGCGTCATTTCGGCGGTCGCCGAGCTGACGAGCAACAAGCAGGACTTCATCATCACCTATGTCGTCGAGGAAGGCGAACGCTACAAGTTCGGCGATGTCGACGTGAAGAGCGAATTGCGCGACTTCAAGCCCGAGATGCTGAAGAAGCTGCTGCCGATGCACACCGGCGACTGGTATAACGCCAAGCAGGTCGAGGATACGGTCGAGAGCCTGAGCGAGACCGCGGGGTTGTTCGGCTATGCCTTTGCCGACATCAATCCCGAATTCCACCGCAATCCCGAAACGCGGACGATGGACATCACGTTCAACGTCGGCGAAAGCCCGCGCACCTATGTCGAGCGTATCGACGTCAACGGCAACACGCTGACCCACGACAAGGTCGTGCGCCGCGAATTCCGTCTGAACGAAGGCGACGCGTTCAACAGCTTCGGCGTCAAGCGGACGGAGAATCGCATCAACAGCCTCGGCTATTTCCAGGAAAATCTGGAAATCGACCGCAAGGAAGGATCGGCTCCCGATCGCATCGTCCTCGAAACCAATGTCGAGGAAAAGCCGACGGGCGAGCTGTCGCTGTCGGCGGGCTTCTCGTCGATCGAGAATTTCCTGCTCCAGGGATCGATCCGCCAGCGCAATTTCCGCGGCCTCGGTCAGCAGCTGCAGGCGTCGGTCAACTATTCGAGCTATTCGAAATCGATCGAGCTGGGCTTTACCGAACCCTATCTGTTCGACCGCAATATCTCGATCGGCGGCAGCATCTATCGCCGCGATCTGAACTCGTTCAATTTCATCAACAACGATCGTCAGACGACCTTCCAGCAGACGACGACGGGCGGCCAGATCAACATCGGCGTGCCGCTGACCGAATTCATGTCCTTCTTCGGCCGGTACACGCTCAACTTCGACGACGTGTCGCTCGACAAGGGCCTCTATTATTTCGGTGGCCAGTGCGATCCGCTCGTCGCCGGCCGCTACCTCTGCGATGCGATCGGCAAGCGCACGACGTCGCTGCTCGGCTATACGCTGGCGTATGACGACCGCGACAACCGGTTGCGGCCGACGCGCGGCCAGTCGCTGTCGCTCAGCCAGGATTTCGCCGGCCTCGGCGGCAGCGTCAAATATGCCCGCACCCGCGTCCAGGGCAGCAAGCATTTCAATCTCGGCAACCGCTTCATCCTGAACGTGTCGGCGGAGGGCGGTTATATCTATCCGTTCGGCGGCCGCCCGACGCCGACGAGCGACAAGGTTCGTCTCGTCGATCGCTTCCAGCTCGGCGAACCGCAGATGCGCGGGTTCGACATCCGCGGTATCGGTCCGCGCGTCATCCGCTTTACCGACGTCGATCTGACCAACCCGGCGAATCCGGTCCTCAATGCGGACCTCAAGAACCGGAACAATCTGATCGACGACGCACTCGGCGGCCGGGCTTACTATCAGGGCCGGGTCGAGATGGACATTCCGCTCGGCACGGGCGCCAAGGAGCTGGGCCTGCGTCCGTCGATCTTCATGGACGTCGGATCGGTCTGGAGCGTGAAGCGTCCGACCCTGACGACGCTCGCCGATTTCAAGGATCCGCTGGACGGTCTGACGAAATACAAGTGCCGCAACCCAACGACCGGGGACATCAAATTTGCCACGCTCGCGACCGGCAGCACGACGATCTATTCGAACTGCGCCACCGCCGGCACGGGCTATGTCGCGCTCGCCCCGTTCGAGGAGCGCTTCTACGGCGACACCTGGATGCCGCGCGTGTCGATCGGCGCCGGCGTCAACTGGAACTCTCCCTTCGGCCCCTTCCGGATCGACTTCGCTTATGCCCTCCGCAAAGAAGAGGGTGACGATACCAAACGCTTCTCATTCAACGTAGGAACCCAATTCTGATGAAGAAAATTCTCACCGCTTCGGCGCTCGCCATCGCCGCGCTGTCGGTTTCGCCGATGCTCGCCGCCCCCGCGGCCGCCCAGGCCCGCGCCGTCGCCGTCGCCGACGTTCGTGCCGCAGCCGCGAAGTCGAACGCCTTCACGGTCGCCTCGCAGCAGATCCAGACCACGTACAAGGCGCAGATCGACCAGCAGGAAACCCGCGGTCAGACGCTGCAGGCCGAAATGAACGTCCTCATCGCCAAATATAATGAAGAGGCGAAGAAGACCCCGCAGAATCAGGCCGCGCTGCAGGCAGCCGCGAAGGCTGTGCAGGACAAGCGTCAGGCCGCGCAGGCCGAACTCGGCAAGATCGGCGCGCCCGTGGAACTCGCGCTCGCCTATGTCGAGGACCAGATCAGCGTCCGCATGAACGAGGCGATCAAGGCGGCGATGAGCGCGAAGAAGGTCGATCTGTTGCTTCAGCCCGACGCAGTGCTGGCACGCGAGAACAATGTCGACCTGACCGATGCCGTCGTCGTCGAACTCAACAAGATCCTGCCGAGCGTGACGATCACCCCGCCCGCCGGTTATCAGCCCGGCCAGCTCGTCCAGCAGCGCAACCAGCAGCTGATGGACGCGGCGCGGGCCGGTCAGCCGGCCGCAGGCGCACCCGCGACGGCACCTGCCGGTACGCCGCCGACGACGCGCTAAGCACCGTGAGCGACGGGGAACAGACAGGCGAAGCTCTGGGCCCGGCGGATATTCGCCGGGTCCTCAGCCTTTTGCCGCACCGCTACCCGATGCTGCTCGTCGATCGGGTGGTTTCGATGGTCAAGGACCAGTCGATCCATGCGATCAAGGCGGTGACGATCAACGAGCCTTTCTTCCAGGGGCATTTCCCCGGGCGGCCGATCATGCCCGGCGTCCTCATCGTCGAGGCGCTGGCGCAGGCGGGCGGCGTCCTCGCGATCGAATCGCTGGGCCTCGCGGGAACGGGCAAGCTCGTTTATTTCATGGGCATCGACGGCGTGAAGTTCCGCAAACCGGTCGAGCCGGGGCATCTGCTCGACCTTCACGTGAACATCCTTCAGGCGAAGCGGACCATCTGCAAGTTCGAAGGCAAGGCAATGCTGGGCGGACAGCTGGCGACCGAATGCCAGTTCACCGCGATGATCGCCGATCCGCCGGGCGATTGAGGTCGAAGCGCGTCGTCCAACCGCGTCGTTGCGAGCGTAGCGAAGCAATCTCCAGCCATCGCCCCGGTTCATGGCCGATCGCCGGAGATTGCCGCGTCGCCTTCGGCTCCTCGCAATGACGGAGTTGGTGTTGCATTTTCTGTCGTTCGCCGTTAGGGGCAGCCGCTTCGCGAGCCCCGTAACGGGGAAAGCATCGACTCAGCTGCCGGTCGGTAACCGGCGGCACAGGAGCCAAGAGACATGAAAAAAGACATTCACCCCGACTATCACATGATCACGGTCAAGATGACCGATGGCACCGAATATCAGACGCGCTCGACCTGGGGCAAAGAGGGCGACGTGATGACGCTCGAAATCGACCCCACCGCGCACCCGGCCTGGACCGGCGGTACCGGACGTCTGCTCGATGCGGGCGGTCAGGTCGCGAAGTTCAACAAGCGTTTCGGCGGCCTTACGCTCAAGCGCTGATCGCGCCCTCAGCCGAGGACTTTTGCAAGCGCGCTTTGCCACCCGGCAAGGCGCGTTTTGCGTTTTTCGGCATCGAGCGCCGGGATGAAGCGGGTGGCGGTGCCGCGCATCGCGTTCGCCGCGCTCGCAAGGTTCGGATAAAGACCGGCGCCGGTGGCCGCGAGCATCGCGGCGCCGAGCGCCGTACTTTCGACGAAATCGGGCCGTTCGACCACGATATCGAGCATGTCGGCCAGGTCCTGCGCCATCCAGTCGTTCGCCGCCATGCCGCCGTCGATGCGAACCTCGGCCCAATCGACCCCATCGGCCGCGAAGGCCGACTTCAGATCATAGGCCTGATAGGCTTGCGCTTCGAGCGCCGCGCGCGCGACATGCGCCTTGGTACTGGCGAAACTGAGCCCGGACAGTGCGGCGAGCGCGTCGGGCCGCCAGTGCGGGGCGCCGAGCCCGGCGAGGGCAGGGACCAGATAGACGCCGCCATTGTCGGCGACCGAACGCGCCAGCCCCTCGCTCTCGCCCGCGCTGGCGAGCAGACCGAGCCCGTCGCGCAGCCATTTGATCAGGCTGCCCGCGACGAACACCGATCCCTCGAGCGCGTAGGAGCGGACATCGCCTTCCTGCACCAATATGGTCGCGAGGAGGCGGTTGTTCGAAACCGGCCGCACCGTCCCGCTCGCCGACAGGATGAAGGCGCCGGTCCCGAAGGTCGCCTTCGTCTGTCCCGGCGCCAGACATGCCTGACCGATCGTCGCGGCTTGCTGGTCGCCCGCCATGCCACAGATCGGGATGGCGCCACCGAACAGCGCGGGATCGGTCGTCCCGACCGTCGTCGTGCAGCCGGCGATTTCGGGAAGCAGGCTCTCCGGCACGCCCAGCAGATCGCAAAGTTCGGCGTCCCAGCCGCCGTTGCCGTTGATGTCCATCAGCAGCGTGCGCGAGGCATTGCTGGCGTCGCTGACGTGGACACCGCCGGTCAGGCGATAGATCAGATAGGATTCGACCGTGCCCACCGCGAGCCGTTCGCCGGCCTCGCGTAGTTGGAGCCAATGTTTGAGCGCCCAGCCGATCTTGGTGCCCGAGAAATAGGGATCGAGCAGCAGGCCGGTCTTCGCCTGCGCCATCGCTTCATGCCCCGCCTCTTTCAGCCTTGCGCAATCGGCGGCCGAGCGCCGGTCTTGCCACACGATGGCCGGTGCCAGCGGCTCGCCGGTCTTGCGGTCCCAGAACACGACCGTTTCGCGCTGGTTGGTGATCCCGATCGCCGCGACCCTGTCGGCGCCGCCCGCCTGTTCGATCATCTCGCGCGTGCACGCGAGCGTCGCGGTCCAGATTTCGGCGGCGTCATGCTCGACGAGGCCGGGGCCGGGATAATGCTGCCGAAATTCGCGCTGCGCGCTGCCAAGCGGCGCACCGTCGGCACCGAAAAGCATCGCGCGGGTCGAGGTCGTGCCCTCGTCGATGACGATGATCTTTTCGGTCATATTGCTCTCCCTCTTTCGCATTTGATGACGAAAGAAAGGCGCGGCGACAAGGCGTGCGACACTTACATTCGTAACCACCTTGCCAAATTGCGCCGGCCGTGCCATATATTGTGCAGCGCAGCATGGCGGGCCGATCCGCCGCAACCACCGGCAGCGTGATTTCCCGCCCGTTTCAGGCGCGGGCGAGCCGGACCGGCGCTTTGTCCCCAGAGGCACCCTTTCACGCGGGTCGTTTCGAACCCGCGGCCGTGCGCCGTCCGTTCGATGCGAATGGATGCGCCTGCGCGTCGCCCCATAGTGAGTATCTTATGACGACTTTCAACGACTTTGGCCTGCACGCCGACATCAATCGTGCGCTTGCCGCCAAGGACTATAGCGTACCCACCCCGATCCAGACGCAGGCGATCCCGCCGCTGATGAAGGGCCGCGACCTGTGCGGTATCGCGCAGACCGGCACCGGCAAGACCGCCGGTTTCTCGCTCCCCTCGATCCACCATCTGCTGACCTATCCGCACCGCGCCAATCCGCGCAGCTGCCGGATGCTGGTGCTCGCGCCGACGCGCGAGCTTGCCGCGCAGATCGCGCAGAGCTGCCGCGACTATGGCCGCTTCACCAGGCTCCGCGTCTCGACGGTGTTTGGCGGCGTGCCGATCAATAAGCAGATCCGCGATCTCGCGCAGGGCGTCGATATCCTCGTTGCCACGCCGGGCCGCCTGCTCGACCTGGTCGACCAGCGCGCGCTGCGTCTCGACGATGTCGAAATCTTCGTTCTCGACGAAGCCGACCAGATGATGGACATGGGCTTCATCCATTCGCTGCGCCGTATCGCCAAGCTGCTGCCTTCGCGCCGCCAGAATCTGTTCTTCTCGGCGACGATGCCGAAGGAAATCGCGCATCTTGCCGAGCAGTTCCTCGAGGATCCGGTGACCGTGTCGGTCACGCCGGCCGCAACGACCGTCGAGAAGATCAGCCAATATTCGACCTTCGTCGAACAGAAGGAAAAGCAGGCGCTGCTCCACTCGGTCATCGCCAGCGAGGATATCGACCGCGCGCTGATCTTCACCCGCACCAAGCATGGCGCCGACCGCGTCGTGCGTCACCTTGCGGGTGCGGGCATCAAGGCGATGGCGATCCATGGCAACAAGAGCCAGTCGCAGCGCACCCACGCGCTGCAGGCGTTTCGCTCGGGCGAAATCAAGCTGCTCGTCGCGACCGACATTGCCGCGCGCGGCATCGACGTGTCGGGCGTTTCGCACGTCATCAACTTCGAAATCCCGAACGTGCCCGAGCAATATGTCCACCGCATCGGCCGCACCGCGAGGGCAGGCGCGGAGGGCAAGGCGATCAGCTTCATCGCGCCCGAGGAGCGTCCGTACATGCGCGATATCGAGCGCGTGACGCGGTCGAAGGCAGCGCCGATGCCGCTGCCCGAGAATTTCAACGAACTGGTCCGCAACCTGCCCAAGCCGGTGCAGCCGCCGCGCGATACCGGCAGCAAGGGCCGCAATCCCCAACGCCAGCGCGAGGCGGCCCTCGCCGGCCGCGGCGAAGGCAATCGTGGCGGTCAGCCGCGCGGCGATCGCGGCCCGCGCCGCGAAGGCTCGGCAGCCGACGGCCAGCCGCAGCGCAAGCGTCGTTTCCGTCCGCGCGGCGGCAAGGTCGGCGCGCACAAGGGCGCGGTCACCCGCGTCGGTTGACGCAGGCGCATCGTTCGCTAGGCTCGGCTCGCTCTGAGGGGGGCCTGATGCCGACGATCGACGAAGATGATTTCGAACCAGTGGCGCCGCGGCGGCCGCTGTTCCGGCGCAAGAGGGTGCTTATCCCGCTTGCGCTGGTGCTGGCGGTTGTCGCGGCCTTCTTTGCGCTCCGGACGCCCGATACCGACCGCGACGAAATGATCGCCAAATATGGCGGCCCCGACGCCGCCTTCGCGGCCGGTCCCGCCGGGCAGCACATCCATTATCGCGATCAGGGCCGGCGTGATGGCCCGGCGATCGTGCTGCTCCACGGCGCGAACTCCAGTCTGCAGACGTGGGAACCGCTCGTAAAGCGGCTTGGCGCCACCTACCGTATCGTGACCTTCGACCTGCCCGGTCACGGGCTGACCGGCGGTACGCCGGACAAGGACTATGACGCCGACGGCATGATCGCCGCGGTCGATGTCGTCGCGGCCAAGCTGGGCCTCGACCATTTCATTCTCGGCGGCAATTCGATGGGCGGCTGGGTCGCATGGCGTTATGCGCTGGCCGCGCCCGAGCGTGTCGACGCGCTGCTGCTGCTCGACGCCGCGGGCATGCCGCTGCGCAAGGGTGAGAAGGCGCCGCCGTCGAATGTCGGCTTCCGCATCCTGCAATATCCGTTCGGACGCTGGCTCGCGACGCAGATCACCCCGCGCTCGCTGATCGAGGAATCGCTGCGCGGCTCGGTTGCGAAACAGGCCATCGTCGATGACGCGATGATCGATCGTTATTGGGAACTGCTTCGCTTTCCGGGCAATCGCGAAGCGACCGTGCTGCGCGCGCGGATGGACCGCGAACCTGCGATGGCGCGCCGCGTCGGCGAGATCAGGGCGCCGACCCTGATCCTTTTCGGCAAGCAGGACAGGCTGATCAACCCGACCGCCGCCGCCACCTTCCACGAACGGATTGCCGGGTCGGAGGTCGTGCTGCTGGACGGGATCGGACATCTGCCGATGGAGGAGGCCCCCGACGCGACCGCCGCCGCGATAGCGGATTTCCTTACGCGGCGTCTCTCTGTGCCGACGGAGCATCCAGAAACGCGCTGATCCGCGTCGCGATCGCGGCGGCATGCGTGAAGGGGAAGAGGTGCGATCCCGGCACCACCTCCAGTACCGCGCCATCGATCAGCTCGGCGATCGTCTGCCCATGGCAGGCTGGGACAACGCCGTCCTGTTCGCCCATCAGGATCAATACGGGGACATTCTTGAGGAGCGGCAGCATGGCCGCGCTCGTCCACCCCGCCATCGCCATCGCCTGATAGGCGAGGCCGAGCGGGGTCGCGGTCGGCAGTTTCAATCCGCTCGCCAGCATGTCGTCGTCGAGCAGCGCGGCCCAGCCGATGCCGGGCGCGCCGACCGACGGTGTCGTCGCCATCAGCACCAGCCGGCGCACGCGGCCCGGAAACTGCACCGCGATCTGTTGTGCGAGCGCGCCGCCCCAGCTGAACCCCGCGACGTCGAGCGAGGCGTGGCCAAAGCGATCGGCAATCTCCATGACGATCGCCGCCATCGTCGGCGCGCCATAGGGCAGCAATGCGTCGGGCGAGCCGCCGACGCCGGGCATGTCGAGCGTCCAGACCTCGCGGCCATGGATCTGCGCGAGCAGCGGCGCGGCGGCGGCAATGTCGGCGCCGATGCCGTTGAGGAACAGCAGCGGCGTTCCGGGCGAGCCCTCGCGCCAGCGCGCGACGCGAAGCTTCATGCCGTAAACATGTTCGGTGCCGAGGGCGGGGTTGCCGCTGATCCTGCTCATGGGCCAAGTCTTTGGCACAGCTTGGTGACGGACGGAAGTCCGGGGACCGTCAGGCCTCTTGTTCGGCGGCGGCCTTCGCGGCCTGCTCGTAGCGCAGGCAATCGAAAATCTTCGCGCCGGCGAGAAAGACCGATCCGCTGCACGCGGCCATCAACAATTGTCCGCCGAAGCCGGGAAACTGGCCCAGATAGGCATGCCCGCGCGCCATCGCTCCGACCGCGAGCGCATAAATGATCAGGCATGCCTCGAAGCGGGTCTTGATGACGAACAGGCGTCCGATTTTTTTCAGCATCGCCATCACCCGAAGCAAGGGATGTGCCAGTGGCGCAAATCGGGGATTTCATCTTCCCGGCATATGGTAAACTGTAAATTAACCCGACAGATTGGGGAAGAGTGGGCGCTCAAACAATCGACAAGGATCAGAAGAAACGCGGGATCGGTCCGATCTGCGGCGTCCGGTCGGGAAGATCGACGACGACATCGTCTATATAGCACCAGCCCCAGCCTTCGGGCGGGTCATAGCCCTCGATGATCGGATGCCCCGTTTCGTGAAAATGCGCGCGCGCATGGCGTGATGGCGAATCGTCGCAGCATCCGACATGGCCGCAGGTGCGGCAGAGGCGCAGGTGAACCCAGATGCCGCCGGTTCGAAGACAATCCTCGCATCCCCTGGCGCTCGGGGTGACGTCCTGGATGGCGGCTTCGTGCGAACAGGCTGGCATAGGACCTCCTTTGCGCCCCCTGTATCGCGCCAACGGTGGCCGTCGGCAAGGTCAGGGAGCGGACGCGAACCAGATGACGTGCCGCGCGCCCTTGCCATTGCTTCGGGCGCGGACGGCGACCTCTTCGACCCGGAACCCCGCCGCCACCAGCCGGCGGGTGAAGCGCGCGTCGGGAGCGGCGGACCATATCGCAAGCACACCGCCGGGGCGCAGCGCCGCCCTGGCCGAAGCGAGTCCTGCCGGGGCGTAGATGTCGTCATTGGCTTCGCGCACCAGCCCGTCGGGGCCGTTGTCGACATCGAGCAGGATTGCGTCATAGCGGCCGCGGCCTGCAGCGATCGCGGCTGCGACGTCGCCGAGGACGAGTTCGACCCGCGGATCGTCGAGGCAGCCCGCCGCGAGTTCCGACATCGGCCCCCGCGCCCAGTCGATGATCGCGGGGACAAGTTCGGCGAGCGTGATCCGCGCCTTCGGCCCAAGGGCCGCCAGCGCGGCGCGCAGGGTAAAGCCCATGCCATAGCCGCCGATCAGCAGATGGGCCGTGTCAAGGTTTCGCAGCCGGTCGCAGCTCATCATCGCGAGCGCTTCTTCGGAGCCGCTCATCCGGCTGTTCATCAATTCGTTGCCACCGATGGCGATGATGAAATCATCGCCGCGCCGGTACAGGCGCAGGTCGTCGCCGCCGGGAATCGGCGCCTTGTCGATCAGTTCGCGGATTTTCAACCGATGTCAGCCAAGTTCGGCGAGATCGAGTTCGGCGAGCAGCGCGGTGCGGGCCTTGCGGACGTCGCCCGCCAGCGCGGTCGAGGCAAGATCGCCGGGTGCGATCGCCTCCGGCCAATGCGCGGCGACCACGGCTGCGATCCGGTCGAGCTTTGCTTCGTCAGCAAGGAAGCGCGGATCGACGGTCGCGGGATCGGCAACGACCCGCAGCCGCAGACAGGCGGGACCGCCGCCGTTCGCCATCGATTGCCGGACATCGACGGGCAGCAACCGCCGGATCGGCCCGTTGCCCGCGACATGCGCTTCCAACCAGTCCCACACCGGCTTGGTCTCGCGCGCTTCGGTCGGCAGCACCAGCCCCATGCCGCCGTCGGGCAGGGTGACGAGCTGGGCATTGAACAGATAGGATTTGATCGCTTCGGGCAGGCTGACTGCGCTTGCCGGGACCTCGACGATCTCCACCGCCGGAAAGGCGGCGCGAATTCGGGCATGGGCGTCGTCGCGGTCCTCGAACGCGGTTTCGTGGGTGAACAGGATGCGCTCGTTGGCGACGGCGACGACGTCGTTGTGGAACGCGCCGCCCTGGATCGCGATATCCGACTGGCGAAGGAAGAGGGTGCGTTCGGGATCGAGCCCGTGCCTGCGCGCGATCGCCTTCGACGCGTCGAGATGCTGGCGCGCCGGGAAACGCCCACCGCCGACGCCATAGACGAAGATTTCGATGCCGGGCGATCCGTGCCCGTCGCAAAGCCGCATATGGTTCGCCGCGCCCTCGTCGCCAAAGGGGGCGGGGACCGGGCCATGCACAGCGAACGCGGGATCGGCAAAGGCGAGGCGGAGCTGCGCCAGCGTGCCCTGCCACTCATGGCTGCGGTGCGGCATGGTGACGAGATTCGCGACGGTCAGATGGCATTTGCCGTCGGCGCTGTCGGGCGCGGGCGAGACGGTCGCGGCATTGGCGGCCCACATCGACGAGGCCGACCAGGCCTGCGCGCGCAGATGCGTTTCGGCGTCCTCCAGCGACGTGGCGAGCGTTTGAAGCCATGATGCGTCGGGCCGGTCGAGCGGCACAAAGAAACCCTGCGGCAGGCCGAGCGCGATATTGTGGCGCATCTTTTCGATGCCCTGCAGCGCCGCGGCGCGCGGCTGCGAGACATCGCCCGCGTTGCTCGCCGACGCGATGTTGCCGCGGCTGAGCCCGGCGTAATTATGGCTCGGGCCGATGATGCCGTCGAAATTGATTTCGGTCAGCATCGCCTAACGCCCGATCCAGCTGACGGCATCGCCTGCGCCGACGCCCAATATGCGCGCCGCCTGGGCGTCGATCGTGCCGTCCGCGCCGACCTTGCCGAAACAGCAACGGAAATCGGCGAGGTTGCCGGTGGCGATCAGCGCATCTTCGCCGCCTTCGGCTATGCCCGTCACCTCGATATGCTTTGCGTCGCGGATGCTCGCGACCTGATCGGTCCGCGCCGTCATCGTCGGGCCGCCGTCGAAGATGTCGACATAATTTTCGAATGCGAAACCCTCGTTCTCGAGCATCCGCATCGCGGCGCGCCCGGTCGGGTGCGGGACGCCGATCACGCTGCGCGCATGCTCGCTCAGCATTGCGATATAGACGGGATGCTTGGGCATCAGGTCGGCGATGAACTGGTTGCCGTGGACCGCGTTGAACTGGTCGGCTTCCTGGAAGCTCATCCCGAAGAATTTGCCCGCGACCCCGTCCCAGAAGGGCGAGCCGCCCGCTTCGTCGATCACGCCGCGCAGCTCGGCGAGGATACGGTCGCCGAAGCGCGCGCGGTGCCGGGCGATGAACAGATAGCGCGAGCGCGCGAGGAGCAGCCCAAGCCCGCCGGCGCGCGCCGCGGGGTGCAGGAACAGCCCGCCGACTTCGGATGCGCCGTTGAGGTCGTTGCTCAGCATCAGCACCTGCGCATGGAAGGTACGGCCAAGCTGTTCGCTATGCTTGCTGTCGGTGCCGATCCGATAGGAATAAAAGGGCCAGCGCTGGCCGACCTGCCCGAAAATCTGGCAGGTGCCGCGCACCTCGCCGCTGTCGAGGTCCTCGAGCACCATCAGATAGAGCTCGTCGGCGGGATATTCCTTTTCGGATTTGAATCCCGCCTCGGCGCGCTCCAGCTTGGCGCGCAGCGCCTTCTTGTCGGGGGGCAGGTTGGTGAAGCCGCCGCCCGTCAGCTTCGCCATTTCGTAAATGCTCTGCAGGTCGCCCGGCTTGGCTGCCCGGATCACATAATTCACACAATCCCCCGTTCCGCTATTTTCATCATGGTCAGCGCCGACAGCTGCGCGCGCTCGGCGAGGCTGTCGACGATCAGAAATTCGTCCGATGAATGGATCGCGCCGCCGCGCGGCCCCATCGTATCGACAACCGGCACGCCGCACGCCGCGATATTGTTGCCGTCGCATACGCCGCCGGTCGCTTTCCAGCTTATCGGCGGCAGTCCGAGCGCCGCGCCGCAGTCGCGCACCAGTTCGAAGAGCCGCGTCGCGGCCGGATCGAGCGGCTTGGGCGGACGGTTGAAGCCGCCATAGAGATGGCAATGGACGTCATGATCCCGCGACACCGCGGCGATCGCGTCGCGCAGCGCGGCTTCGGCATCCGCCATGGCTTCGGGAGTCGACGGGCGCATGTTGACGCGCAGGATCGCCTGGTCGGGGACGACATTGTTCGGCCCGCCGCCGTCGATCTTTGCGGGATTGACCTTCAGCACATCGGACTTGAGCGCGCCGAGCCGCAACGCGAGGTCGGCGGCGGCAAGCAGTGCATTTCGCCCGTCATCGGGATTGCGCCCGGCATGCGCGGACAGGCCGTGGACGATCACCGAGAAATTGCCGCTGCCGGGCCGCGCGCCGGCCAGCCCGCCGTCGGGCAGCGCCGGCTCATAGGTCAGCGCCGCGGTCTTGCCGCGGGCCAATTCGGCGATCAGCGCGGCGGAGGCCTGACTGCCCGTTTCCTCGTCGCTGTTGATCATCACGTCGTAGCCGACGCGCCCTGCCAGCGGCGACGCTTCGAGCGCCTTCAGTGCAGCCAGGATCACCGAAATGCCCGCCTTCATGTCGGCGGTCCCCGGGCCGTTGAGGACGCCGGGTTCGAGCCACCGGAGCGTCTGGAACGGATGATCGGCGGCGAACACCGTATCCATATGGCCGGTGAGCAGCAACTGCACCGGCGCCTCGGGCCGTACACGCAGGTGGAGATGGTCTCCGCGCTGGATCGTTTTGACATTGCCCGCCGCGTCGACGCTTTCGACCGGGTCGGGCATCACGAGCCGTACGTCGCCGGGGAGCGCGGCAAAGGCGTCGGCGAGTTGCCCGGCAATCGTCTTGAGCCCCGCCAAATTGCCGGTTCCGCTGTTCACTGCGGCCCATTGCTCGACCTGGGCGAGCATCGGGGCGTCGGCGGCACGTTCCAGGATCGCGCTTTCGCTTGCGGTGAGGGTGGTCATCGCATGGCTATAGCGAGCGGTGAGGGGCTTTTGCACCCCCGCCCCGCATTTTGTCGGCACGATACCGTAAGTCACTGAATGTTGGCGGCGCACGCGCATACACACCCGCGAATCATGCTTCGGCTGCCGGGGGGGCATTAACCGAAATTTCGTGTCCGCGTTGCTACGCGGCAAAACCAATGACGAGTGGGTCGATGACTGCTGCCTTTGTGCTTGGCATCAATATGTCCGTGGCCGGCATTTTTGCCGTGGCCTTTGCCGTGGTTGCCGTAACCAACCGGACCGCGCGCGGCGCATGGTGGCTTGCGCTCGGTTGCGGGATGGGAATCGTGGACGTCGCGCTGGAATTCCTGCTCCGGCAACAGAGCGATCCGGTGCCGGTCAGTATCGCCATTTTTCTGGTCTTCCTGTCCGCGCTAAGCTTCGCGATGATCGGGGTAGCGCGTCACTATCGGTTCGATCCGCCGTGGACCGCGATGACGGCGATCTGGATCGTCGCGGTCCTGCTGGTGCCGGTGATCTTCAGCATGACCTATGGCTCGTTGCAGAGGCTGGCGCTGTATCAGTTTCCCTATTTCGCCATGCAGGCGCTGTTCGGCATCATGATCTGGCGCTCGCGACGCCGGCAGCCGCTCGACCTGCTGCTCGTTGTGCTGCAGGCGATCTCGGCGATCATCTATCTGCTGAAGCCGCTGTTCGCCGCGATGGTGGGAACAGCCCGCTCGCCGCAGGGCTATATGGAGACGACCTACGCCGCGATCTCGCAGAGCGGCAGCGTGGTGGTGTTGATGGCGACCGGGCTCGTCCTGCTGCTGGTGATGATGCGCGACACCACCGCCGAGATGATAGCGCGATCCGAGACCGATCCGCTGTCGGGTGTCTTCAACCGTCGCGGTTTTGAACGCCATACCGAGGAAGCGCTCTCGCGGACGGCCGGCGATGGGAGCGACGCGGTGCTGATCGCGGCCGATCTCGACCATTTCAAGCAGATCAACGACAATTTCGGGCACGCCGCGGGCGACGGCGTGATCGCGCATTTCGCCGCGATGTTGAAAGCCGCTGCACCGCCCGAAGCGATCGTCGGTCGCGTTGGCGGCGAGGAGTTCGCCGTACTGCTGCCCTCCGCGGTTCTGTCCGATGGCCGCCTCTATGCCGAGGCGGTGCGCACCGCCTTCGCTTCGAAGCAATTGCCCGTGTTCGGCGTCGACCGGCGCTTCACCGCATCCTTCGGCGTTGCCCAGATGATGCCGCCCGAAAATCTGCCCGATCTGCTCCTCCGCGCCGACACCGCGCTTTACCGGGCCAAAGCCGGCGGGCGAAATCAGGTGCGGGTGGCGCTTGGCGATCTGCCACCGCCAACCCCGGCGCTCGGCGTCGCCTGATCGCGCTCAACCGATCGACGCGAGCATCTCTTCGAGCACGGGCCGCATCCGCCGGATTTCGTCGCGATGAGCGGCGGACAGCGCGGCGAGGGCGTCGCTTGCCTTTGCGGTCAGTCGCAGGCGCGCGCGGCGCCGGTCCTCGGCCGCCGCGATCCGTTCGATCCATCCCTGATCTTCCAGCCGGTTGATCAATCCCGTCGCACTATGCGGCTTGAGCAGCAGGTGTCGCGCGATGTCGCCGATCGTCGGCGGGTCCGGCGTAGCAGAACGGATCGCGAGCAGCGCCTGGTGCTGCTGCGGTGTCAATCCCTGCTCGATCGCGCGGGCTTCGCTGAACGCCTGAAACCGGCGCAGGGCATACCGGAACCCGGCCAGCGCGGCATAATCGCTATCGGTTAGCGGCGTTGCGGGTTCGGCCATTGGCGGAGCTTCCTTGAGTTATATCGTATTGCGATATATTTGCGCGGCGAATCTGTTCAACCCTGCTGGAAACATCATGTCGGCCTCCTCCGCTACCCCCTACAAGCTCGCCGACCATAGTGCCGACGGACGGATGCTGCTGCTCGCAGGCATGACGCTGGTCGTCGGCGCGGGTGCCGCGGTCGGCGCGTGGGTGCTGCTGAAAGCCATTGCGCTCGCGACGAATCTCTTCTGGTTCGGACGGGTATCGACCGCCAATGCTGCAATAACCGACGCCTCGGCCGGCCTCTTCGTCGTGGCCATTCCCGTAATCGGAGCCTTGATCATCGGCGTGATGGCACGCTTCGGATCGGACAAGATTCGCGGCCACGGTATTCCCGAAGCGATCGAGGCGATCCTTTATGCCCAAAGCCGCCTGACGGCGAAGGTCGCGGTGCTGAAGCCGATCTCGGCGGCGATCTCGATCGGGAGCGGCGGGCCGTTCGGGGCCGAGGGACCGATCATCATGACCGGCGGCGCGATCGGATCTCTGTTCGCGCAGCGTTTCCATCTGAGCGCGGCCGAGCGCAAGACCTTGCTCGTCGCCGGCGCC
>JAEWIL010000224.1 GCA_023387085.1 Pseudomonadota bacterium
CGCTCACCCGTCCCGCGGTGCTCATCGTCAGCAAGACGAACGGCTATCGCCACGACAGCATCGCGCAGGCGGTGCCGGCCATCGCAGCACTCGTCCGCGCGCGGGGCTGGAGCAGCTTCGCGACCGAAAATGCGGCGGTGTTCAACCGCCAGCAACTCGCGAAGTTCGACGTCATCGTCTTTGCGAACGCCAGCGGCGACATCTACACCCCCGACCAGCGCGCCGCCTTCCAGGAATGGATCGGAAAGGGCGGCGGCTGGGTCGGCCTTCACAGCGCGGGCGACGGCAGCCACCCCGAATGGGTGGTAAAGATGCGCGGCAACGGCCATTTCGTCGGCCACCCGGGCGGCGCCGACCAGTTTCAGGCGGCCGACCTCATCGTCGCGGATCGCACCCATCCCGCCACGCGCGGGCTTCCGGAGCGCTGGCGCTGGACCGACGAATATTATGCGTGGGACGCTGCGCCCGCCGCCGATGCGCACGTCCTCGCGCGGCTCGACGAGGCCGGCATGCGGCTCGATCCCGAATATCGCATGGGGGACGCGCACGCGCTCATCTGGTGGCGGTGCGAGGGACGTGCGCGCATCTTCTTTTCGGCGCTCGGCCACAAGGCGGAGGCCTGGTCGGATGCGGCACATCTGCGCCTCGTCGACGGCGCGATCGGTTGGGCGGCACGAAACGAAGGCGCGGGCTGCGACTGAAGCTCGCAGGCAAAGTTATGAATAACTTGTCCATTGCCGAAGCCCGCCGGCTCGGGCACATCCGGATCATGAGATAATCGATCCAGGAACCTCTCGATGCGCTCCACGACCCGTTTCCGCCTCGCCGCCGCCCTGGCCCCGGCCATGCTGTTGTTCGCCACGGGCACGGCCAATGCCGCGACCTGCGAAGAGGCGTTTGTCAAAAAGGGCAACCCGGTCACCGGCCTTCGTTTCACCGCCGCCGTGACCGTTGCCGACCTCCCGCCCGCGGTCGCTATCGGCCAGATCCGCGGGATCGTTGCGGCCAAGGGCTATGACATCATGGCCGACGAAGCGGCTTACGGGTCGATGCTGATCGAACAGCCGATGACCGGCAATGCCCGCGCCTTTCCCATCCAGATCACCGCGACGCAGACCGGCGGCATCGGGACCGTCGTCATGGAGGCAAAGCTCCGCGCCGGCCAGGCGGCCGGCAGTGACGCCGCCAAGGCAGAAATGTGCGGCATTCTGAACCAGATCAAGGGCGGCAAGCTGGGCGCCGCCGCCGCGAAGAAGGGCGGAACCGCCACGACCGTTGCCGCCGCACCGGTCAAGATCAGCGCGCTCGGCCTGTCGCAGCAGGTGTCGAAGGACACCGAACGCAACGCCGCGGGCGTCCTGACCCGCTACAAGGGCAAGCAATTCACCATCGACGGGTTCGTCGACTATGTGACCAAGGACAATGGCTCGTTCCGCATCGGCTACAAGGTGCCGAACCCGTGGGAGCAAGCGATCCGCCTGCCGAACCAGGCCGATTTCAAGACCGATATCGTCTGTTACATGGCGCCGGGGCAGGCCGCCTATTCGCTGCAACTCAAGCCGGGAAAGACGATCAAACTCACCGGCACCGTCGAGGATTTCGACGAGTATAAGCATATTCTGTGGCTGAAGGATTGCCGGCCGGCCACATAGGAGGTTTGCATGCGCACCGCTCTTCTCGCCGCAACCTTGGTGGTCGCCGTTCCGGCGACGGCGAAGGGCGAGGTCGGATCGCTGACGGATTTTGCCGATGCATTCGACGCGGCGCAGATCGCCAAGGACGGCGCCGCGTTGCAACGCATGGTCGCCGACGATCTCGTCTTCATCGACGGTAACGGCAAGCGATCGGGCAAGGCGGAATTCATCGCGGGCTGGACCGGCGGGGGCGACAGCTACGACCCGGTCACGCTCCACGACAGAATCGTCATGCCATTGGGCGAGAACGCGGGTCTCGCGAGCGCCGAGACGGTCCTGTCGGGCCGGTCGGAGGGCAAGCCCTTCCGTGTCCGCATCCGCTTCACCGACATCTTCCGGCGCAGCACGGACGGCGGCTGGCAAGCCGCCTATATCCACGTCACGCGGATGCCGGTCGACAGCGGCGGCTAAGCCTGTTTCTTCGCGCGCGCGGGTTTCGCGAGATTGGCAGCGACCGCGTCGCGCACCAGCGCCGTGAACGCCGCGGCATCGATTTCGTCGCCCTCGAACAGATCGATGGCGCGTCTGACATTGCCGTCGAGGCCCGAATTGAACAGCCCCTTGGGATCGTCCACCGCCGCACCCTTGGCAAAGGTCAACTTCACCTTGTCCTTATAGGTTTCGCCGGTGCAGATCACCCCGGCGCGCTCCCACGTCGGAACGCCCGCCGGATTACTCGGCTTGCGCCATTTGACCGCTTCCTCGATGTCCGGATCCGCCTCGCGGACCAACGCGCGCACCTTTGCCAGCGTCTTGGCGCGCCAGTCGCCCAGCGCCGCGATTTTCGCATCGATCAGCGCCGAAGCCTCTTCGTCCGCCACCTTTCATCTCCCTACATCTTCTCTCCGGGCATCAGGCTCGCCTGTCGCACCCAGTCCGCAAACATTGCTTCGTCGACCACATCCGTCTCGTGGATATGGAAATAGCGGGTATCCCCGCTCTTCGACGCGACGGGCGGCACCGGATCGAGCCGGCGACCCTCGAAAAAGGCGATCTTGATATAGCGATCATAGCAATGGATGCCGAGAAACCAGTGGTTCGGCAGAGCGTCCGGCGCGCCATAGAGAGGCGAATTCCACTTCACCGCTTTCCGTACCCCCGGCACCGTCCTTTCGATCAGCACGTCGAGTCGCGCCCACACCGCCGATTTCCATCCCGGCATCGCCGCGATATAAGCCTGGACCGGCGCCTCGCCCTCGCCTTTCGCAATCTGCGGATTACCACCCGCCAGCAGGACGGGCGCCTTTTCCTTTAAGGACTTCTGCTTGGCCATGGGACAGGAATGGCATATCCGTCCCCGCTTCTCCAGCCGCGTTGTGCTGGCGCCCTCCCGACCCTGCTGTTAGCTAACGCGTCATGACGCCCGCCTTCATCATGGTCGACGACTTCGTTGCCAATCCGCACGAATTGCGGCGGCAAGCCCTTGCCCTCGGGTACGCTCGCGACAAGGCGTCGGGCAATTATCCCGGCATCACGTCGGCGCGCGCACTACCGATCAAGGGCATCGACGACTATGTATCGCGCCTCACCGGACTGAAACTGGTCGGCGCACCCGGGACACTCCACGGCCATTGCCGGCTGACGCTGAAGGGAGATCGGGGGCGAAGCGGCGTTCATATCGATCCGGCGGCCTATTCGGGGATTCTCTATCTCACGCCCGCCGAGCATTGCCGCGGCGGCACCGACTTCTATCGCCACCGCCGCACCGGGCTCGACCGCATTCCAACCACCGCCGAGGCTATTCATGCTGCCGGCTATTCCGATATCAACCGGCTGGTCGAGGATGTCGTCAACCGCGACACGACGAAGCCTTCGGCGTGGGAAAAGACCTTCACCGCGCCGATGCGCTTCAACCGGCTGATTCTGTTCAGCCCGTGGATGTTCCATAATTCGGCGCCGGGTTTCGGCGCCGGTCCCGACGACGGCCGGCTCGTCTATCTGATGTTCTTCGCGCCTGCGCCATGATAGGCGAGCGAAGTTAGCGGGAGAAAGCCCTCATGACCTTCCATCATACCCCCATCCTCGCCCTTGCGCTGATCCTCGCCGCCTGCGGCGCGAAAGCCGACAAGGGTGCAGCCGATGCACCGAAGAGCGAGCCCGCGAAGACAGCGCCGACGGCCAATTCCCCGGAGGCGGGCGCCGCCAAGGGGACAGCGGCCGGCCCGGCCGAAACCTCGCCGCTTCCCCCAACCGCGGGAACCAAGCTTGCTTCCTATATCGGCAAATATCCGTTCGACAAGGTCGACGGCGTCGCGTGGAACGACCATGTGGTGGTCAAGGCGGGCATCGCGGCGACGGTGAAGGATGCCACGGTACGCAAGGCCATCGCGACGCTCGAAGGCCCCTCGACGCCGATCGAAATGAAGGATGGGAAAGTCGTCGCATGGAGCTGCGAACAGCATAATTGCGGACCGCATCAATGGTCGGTCCATATCGACCCGCGCACCGGCGCGACCGACGTCTGCTATTTCGACGAAGCGGCCGATCCCGACAAGGCGCGCTGGTTCCTCGCGAACGGCAGGGAAGAAAAGCGCGAGGCGAACTGCCAATAGCCGTCGGGGAGTAATTGCTGCGACGAGGGTCGGGAAGGATTCGACTCTGGCCTCGAGTGAGAACATAATAGGAACATCGTCTGATTCGGAGAATGATGATGGCACCGATGTTCCGCTATTTCCTTGGTTTTCAGGTTCCCTCCGACCGTGCCGGATGGCTGGCGCGACAATTACCGCCCACCTCGCGCGACCTGTTCGCGGGGCTCAAGCCCCAGAATTATCACCTGACGCTCTGCACGATTGCCGAGACGGGGGCACAGCATCCTTTCCTGCGCCAGCAAGTGGCGAAAGCGTTTGCATCGGGCCTGCCTGCAGCGAGCCCTGTCCCGTTCGGGCGCATCGTCAGCCGCGAATCGGGAGCAGAACTGAAAACGATCGGAAATATCGGCGCCATCCGGCATCTCTACGAGGACATTGTTGCGCTGCTACAGGCGCAGGGCATCGAACCGATGCACCGGCAGGCCGGGCTAAGACCGCACATCACGCTTGGTTATGGCGCCTGCGACTTCGATGCCGTGGCGACCGCCTGGCGCTGGACCCCGCGCGAGCTGGTCTTCATCGAAAGCCATGTCGGCCACGGCCGCCATCGCGTCCTGCAAAGCTGGTCGCTGTTGCCGCCCGCGCAGGGTGCCTTCGCCTTCATGGAAGACGAACTCCCCTCGCCGCTGCGCTGCGCCGCCTAGGCCGGGACCCTAGCTTTCGAGACTATGCTCGAGGGTAATCTCGCAATCGAGCAGCTTCGACACCGGGCAGTTCATCTCGGCCTCCTTTGCGATGGCCGCAAATTCTCCCGCCGAAATGCCCGGCACCTTGCCGGTCAGCGTGAGCGCCGATTTGGAAATTTCGAACCCGCCATCGACCTGGTCGAGCGTCACCGCCGCGCTCGTTTCCAACGTGTCGCCCGAATAGCCCGCGCGCGCGAGACCGAAGGATAGCGCCATGGTGAAGCAAGCGGCGTGCGCCGCCGCGATCAGTTCCTCGGGGTTCGTGCCCGGCTGCCCCTCGAAGCGCGTGCCAAAGCCATAAGGCTGCGCGTTGAGGACGCCCGATTTGGTGGTGATCGACCCCTTGCCTTCCTTGCCAAAGCCTTCGTAGCGGGCGGATGCGCGATTGACGGTCATGTCATTCTCCTTCGTTAAAAATCGACGGGACTCGGGAAGGGATATCAGGCCGCGAGCAGCTTAGGCCCGGCGCCGACGCGCTTCCACGCCTTTTCGTGGAAAAAGAACGCAACGGCATTGATGCACGGCTCGATGATCGCGATACCGCCCGCAAGGGTCGCCGATCCCGTCATCACATAGGCGACGCTGAAACCGATGGTGAGATGGATCGAAAGATAGGTGAACGTCTTGATCAGATCGCGGGGCATGGCGATGTCTCCATTCGAGCGACCTAATTAAGAATCACTCGCAGAAACAACCAACAGAGCGTTCCGCTCACTCTGATCGATTTTCGGGCGCCGGAAGTTCAGGACGAAACCCGGTCGACTCCCGCGCGATCGAGTTCGCGGCCGATACGGCCCGTCAGCCACAGCGCCCACATCCTGAAATCCGCCGCAAGGCTCCAGAGCGGATAGGTGAACGTGGCCGGCCGGTTCTTCTCGATGCCGAAATGGGCGACCCAGGCAAAGAAATATCCCGCGACCGGCAGCGCGGCGAACCACCACCAGCGGCCGGTGAGCAAAGCCGCCGCCGCGATCAGCACGACCAGGCTGGTACCGATGTAATGCAACGCCCGCGTGCGCGGCTTGCTGTGCTCGCGCAGGTAAAAGGGCCAGAATTCGGCGAAGCTGGTATATACCCGGGCCATGGCGCGACGATGCGCCGCGAACGCGCCATCGTCAAATATTATGGACCGGCCCCGGCGATCTGATAGGCTCCCGAAAAACGGGGGAGAGATATGAAGAAATCGATGCGTGCCCTGCTCGGGCTCGTGCTGCTCGACGCGGTTATCGTCTGCGGCGCGTGGTGGATGATCGAACGCACGCGCAGCGGCGCCTGGAATTCGAACAATCCGGCCGATTCGGTCGCGATGATCACGACGACCGCCGGCATGATGGCCGGCTTCGCCTCGGTGATATTGTTGCTCGCGTTCGTGCGCCACCGCGCCGCGGGAAACTAGGGCCAGCACGGAAGAGTCCGTCCGCGCTGCTCCGGGCCGATCCGCGCACGCCGCGACCGGGACCAGGATCGATTCATTTTCCCGCTATCCTGCGCGCTTCAGCCGCACGAGCGCGGCGTCGAGCGCCTGCAGAAATTGCGAGCGGTCGGCCTTCGAAAACGGCGGCGGCCCGCCCATGCCGTCGCCCATCCCTGCCCGCAGATCGGCCATGATCGCGCGCGTCGCGATCGCGGGGCCGATGGACGCGGCCGTAAAGGGCTTGCCCGTTGGCGCCAGCACCGTCGCCCCCGCCTTCAGCGCCCGGTCGGCGAGCAATATGTCGGCGGTGATCACGATGCTGCGCCTGTCCGCCGCCTCGGCGATCCAATCGTCGGCGGCGTCGAAGCCGTCCGACACCACCACCCGCTCGATCAGCGGATGCTCGGGCACGCGCAGCCGGCTGTTGCTGACGATCTTCACCGGAACCTCGTGGCGCCATGCAACCTTGTAGACTTCGTCCTTCACCGGGCAGGCATCGGCATCGACCAATATGGTGGCGCTCATCCGTGCACCCCGTCCCAAAGCAGCTTCGCGCCGAGCAGGACCATCAGGACATAGATGATCACATAGAAGCGCGCGGGGTCCATCCGCTTGAGCCATCGCACGGTGACCAGTGTCGCAACGATCGCCAGCGGCATCAGCAGCAGCGCAGCGACGATCACCTCGTGCGGAAAGGCGCCGAGCGCCAGATAGGCGGGCACCTTCATCCAGTTGACGATGGCGAACAGGATCGCGCTCGTCCCGATGAAGGTGAGGTGCGGCAGCCGGCGCGGCGTCACCCACATCTGGAACGGCGGTCCTCCCGCATGCGCGATCTGGCTCGTGAAGCCCATGGCGCCGCCAAATATTGTTCCGACCCAACCCGGCGAAGTCGATGCCGCCACGACCCGCCCGCCGCGCTCGACCCACAGGCGATAGAGGCCGAAAGCCAGCGTGATCGCGCCGAGCGCCGCCATCAGCTGCGCCTCGTCGACGCGCTCGGCGTAATACCAGCCGGCCGCGACGCCGACCGCGGCGCCGGGCAGCATCCAGCCGATGATCCAGCCGTCCCAGGTGTGACGAAACGACCAGACGCTGATCACGTCCTGTACGATCAGGATCGGCAGCAGCAGCGCCGCCGCGGTCGCGGGCGGCAGGACGAGCGCCGCCAGCGGCGTCGCGAGCGCGCCGACACCGGCAAGCCCGCCCTTCGCCATGCCCAGTAAAATCACCGCCGCGACCAGCACGGCCAGCGTCATCGGATCCGCCAAAATGCTCATGCTTCGGGATTGTCCGGCAAACGCCAGTCGATCGCGCCCCGCCCATGGGCCTCCAGAAAGGCATTCGTCTGGCTGAACGGCTTCGACCCGAAGAAGCCGTTGTGCGCCGACAGCGGCGAAGGGTGCGGCGCACGCAAAATCAGATGGGGACTGTCCGGTCCAAGAGCCTGGACATTCGCCGCCTTGCGCTGCGCATGGCTTCCCCAAAGAATGAAGACCTTCGGCGCCGGGTCGGCCGCAACCGCCGCGACCACCGCGTCGGTGAACTTTTCCCACCCTTTTCCCTGATGCGACGCCGCCATCCCGGCCTCGACCGTCAGGCAATTGTTGAGCAACAGCACGCCCTGTTCGGCCCAATGCCCGAGATAGCCATGCGATGCCCGCGCGATGCCGAGATCGGACTGCATTTCCTTGTAGATGTTGACCAGGCTCGGCGGCGTCCGCACCCCCGGCTGGACCGAAAAGCACAGTCCATGCGCCTGCCCCGGCCCGTGATAGGGATCCTGCCCCAGGATCACGACGCGGACATCCTGCGGCGGTGTCGCGTCGAGCGCGGCGAACCATTCGCGCGGGCGCGGATAGACCGCCTTTCCTTTCGCGCGCTCGTCCGCGAGGAACGCCTTCAGCGCCGCCATATAGGGCTGCTCGAACTCGCCGCCGACGCGGGCGAGCCAGTCGGGATGCAATTTGACCTCGGCCATTCGCGCCCTTTGACCGGAGCCGCGCGCCCTTGTCCAGCGCCTTTCCCGCCGCTAGGCACTCGGGCAACGAAAGGCGGGACCCATGGCGATCGGCGAGGCATTGACGGAACTGGAAGCGGTGGTGAGGGACCGGCTCGCCACGGGAGACGGTTCCGCCTCCTATGTCGCCAGTCTTGCCGCGAAAGGCCGCGGCAAGATCGCGCAAAAGCTCGGCGAGGAAGCGACCGAAACGATCGTCGCCGCGCTGACCGAGGACGACGCCGCCCTGACCGGCGAGGCCGCCGATCTCGTCTTCCACCTCACCATCCTGCTCGCCGAGCGAGGGCTTGGCTGGGGCGCCGTCGCCGCCGAACTCGCGCGGCGTCACGGCACCTCCGGCCACGCCGAAAAGGCCGCCCGCAACCAATAGGATTTCAGACCATGCCGATCGACGCGACGCTTCCCTACGACGACAGCAATATCTTCGCGCGCATTCTGCGCGGCGAACTGCCGTCGAAGACCGTCTATGAAGACGACTATGCCCTGGCCTTCCACGACATCAACCCGCAGGCGCCGCTGCACATCCTCGTGATCCCCAAGGGCTCCTATGTGAGCTGGGACGATTTTTCGGAGCGCGGCAGCGACGCCGAAATCGCCGGCTTCGTGCGCGCCGTCGGCAAGGTCGCGCGCGACCAGGGCCTCGTTGCGCCAGGCTACCGCCTGCTCGCCAACGTCGGCCTCGACAGCCACCAGGAGGTTCCGCACCTCCACGTTCACCTTTTCGCGGGGCAGCCGCTGGGACCGATGCTCGTTCGCTGACTTTTTTCTTGTCTATGACCGTCGTCACAGCATTTTCGCCATCTGCGATTAACCGTGCGCGCTGCGCGGCGACGGGTGGACAGAGGTCCCTGTTTCCAGCAGGATAAGTCTGGGTTCACCGGGAGACGACGCGATGGCAAGGGGATGGCAGGCGCTGGCGAAGACGGTTGCCGGCAGGATGCGGCTGGCCCTCATGATCCCGCTCGCCGCCGCACTCGTCGCGGCGGGCGGCGACACCGTCCCGCAGGTCACGCTCGCGACGCCGGGATCGTCGGGAACCGGCGACGGCACGATCAGCCGCTTCACGCTCCGCTTCTCCGAGGATATGGTCCCGCTCGGCGATCCCCGCGCCAAGGCCCCCGCAACGCACGACTGCAAGGTGCCCGCCGACGGCCGCTGGGTCGATACGCGCACCTGGGTGCTCGAATTCGAAAAATCGCTCCCCGGCGGCGTCAGCTGCCACGTCGACCTGCGCGACGGCCTGACGACCGCGCGCGGCGTCAATGTCGTCGGCAACAGCCGGTTCGAGATCGACACCGGCGGCCCGTCGGCGCGCGCGGTGCTCGCGGGCAATGGCTATGGCGACATCGAGGAGGAGCAGGTCTTCCTCGTCGCCACCAATGTCGCCGCCGACCGCGCCTCGGTCGGCCGCTTCGCCTATTGCGCGGTCGACGGGATCGGGGAGAAAATCCCGGTCGACGTCCTGAAGCGCGAGACCGCGGCCACCATCCTCGCCGGCATCGGCGATCGATGGTCGGCGCAAAGCTTCACGCAGGACGCGGGCCTGCCGCTGCGCCTGCCCGCGGCTGGCGCCGACCGCGAGGCGGCGCTCGACCGTGTCGTTCCGGTCAAGTGCCGCCGCCCGCTGCCCCCCGGTCGCGAGATGGCGCTCGTCTGGGACGCGCGCATTTCGCAGTCGGGCGTCCCGTCCCGGACCGCGGGCCGCGACCAACGCTTCGACTATGACGTCCGTCCTGCCTTCACCGCGAAGATGTCGTGCAGCCGCGTCAATCCGCAGGCCGGCTGCAACCCGCTGAAGCCGATCAACCTCAGCTTCGCCGCGCCGGTCGCGCGCGATGTCGCGCTGGCAGCGACGCTCCGGACCGCCGATGGTAAGACGCTGACCGCCAAATTCGACGACGATGACAAGAATGACGCGTTCCTCGAACGCGTCCGGTTCGACGGACCGCTGCCGCAGAATGTCGACGCAACGCTCGTCCTGCCCGCCGACATCGCCGACCAGAGCGGTCGCAAGCTGCAGAACCAGTCGAACTTCCCGCTGAAATTCCACATCGACAGCGCCCCGCCCATCGTCAAATTCGCCGCCGAGTTCGGCATTCTCGAGGCATCCGAGGGCGGCATCCTCCCCGTCACCGTGCGCGGGGTCGAGGCGTCGCTGATCCAGTCGAACCTCAAGATGCCCGCGAACGTGCTCAAGGTCAGCGACGACGATGCCGCGATCGCGCGCTGGCTGACGCGCGTCGAAAAGGCCGACGATACCGACTATCGCGAGGAGAAGAATGCGAGGGGCGAGGACGTCACGGTCAATTATACCGGGACCAAATCGGTCTTCGACGGCGCCCCCGCGGGCGGCGAGCGCCGCAACCTGACCCTCGCGCCCCCCGCCGGCGGCAAGGAATTCGAGGTCGTCGGCATCCCGCTCGCCGAAAAGGGCTTCCACGTCGTCGAAATCGCGAGCCCCGAGCTCGGCGCGGCGCTGCTCGGCCGCAAGGCAACGCGCTATGTCGCGACCGCCGCGCTCGTCACCAACATGGCGGTGCATTTCAAATGGGGCCGCGAAAGCTCGCTCGCCTGGGTGACCTCGCTCGATACCGGCCTCCCTGTCGCAGGCGCCGAAGTGCGCGTCACCGACAGCTGCACGGGCCGCCAGCTCGCGCGCGGCATCGCCGACAAGGCGGGGCGCCTCGCCTTCCCGAATGGCCTGCCCGAGCCCGAAACCTATTCGAGTTGCGAAGACGATCCCGACCCCGCGAACAGCGAGGGCCATACGCTGATGGTCAGCGCCCGCTCGGGCGACGATTTCAGCTTCACGCTCACCGACTGGGGCGACGGCATTCGTCCCTATGACTTCGACCTTCCCTATGGCTGGTCGGAACGCAGCGACATCCTGCACACGCTGTTCGACCGCGCGCTCGTCAAGGCGGGCGAAACCGTTCATATGAAACATATCCTGCGCCGCCCCGTCGGCACCGGTTTCTCGACGCCGCAGCCGATGGCGGGCAAGCTTCGCCTCGTCCACCGCGGTTCGGATACCGAGTTCGAAATGCCGTTCAGCATCGATGCGGGCGGTAGCGGCGAGACGACATGGAATGTCCCCGCCTCGGCTCCGATGGGCGATTACGAACTCGTCTTCGTGACGAAGGACGAGGACGGCAAGGACAAGACGATCTGGTCGAACCAATCGGTTCGCGTTGACGAATATCGCCTGCCGACGATGAAGGCGACCGTCACCGGCCCCCGGGAATCGCTCGTGCGGCCCGCGCAGGTGCCGCTGTCGCTGTTCGTCGGCTATCTGTCGGGGGGCCCGGCGCCGAACCTGCCGGTCGAGCTGCGATCGACCTTCCGCGCCGCCTGGACCGCGCCCGAGGATTATCGCGACTGGGACTTCGACGGCCAGCCGGTCAAGGAAGGCGTGATCCAGCTCGACGACAGCGGCGAGGAGCCCGAGGCCGACATGCCGCTCGCGCGCTCGGTGCCGCTCACCCTCGGCGCCGACGGCACCGCGACGACCAATGTCACCGTCGACCAGCCGATCGTCGAGCCGACCCAGATGGCGGTCGAAATGGATTATGAGGATGCGAATGGCGAAACGCTGACATCGAGCCGCCGCATCACCCTCTATCCCTCCGCTGTCCGCCTCGGGCTCAAGACCGACGGATGGCTGATGCGCGACAACGACCTGCGCCTGAAATTCGTGGCGCTCGACCTCGACGGCAAGCCGATCGCGGGCCAGCGCGTCGAGGTCGCGCTCTACAACCGCGAGATCATCACCGCACGGCGGCGCCTGATCGGCGGCTTCTACGCCTATGACAACCAGATGCGGACGACCAAGCTCGCCACGACCTGCAGCGCGACGACCGACAAGCTCGGCCGCGCGAGCTGTGCAATGGCGCCCGGCGTCTCGGGAGAGATCACCGTCGTCGCAACGACCAGCGACGCCGACGGCAACGAAGCGCGCGCCGTCCGCTCGGTCTGGCTCGCGGGCGACAACGACTGGTGGTTCGGCGGCGACAATGGCGACCGCATGGACGTCATCCCCGAAAAGCCGCGCTACGCCGCGGGAGAAACCGCGAACTTCCAGGTCCGCATGCCCTTCCGCGAAGCGACCGCGCTCGTCACGGTCGAACGCGAGGGCGTCCTCTCCAGCTTCGTCGTGCCGCTGAAGGGCACCGACCCGGTCGTCAAGGTCAAGCTGCCCGCCACTTACGCACCCGACGTCTTCGTGTCGGTTATGGCGGTGCGCGGCCGCGTGACCGGCGAGGAAAGCTGGTTCCGCCAGATGAAGCGCGCGGTCGGCTTCAAGATCGAGAATAGCGAGGGCGCGCCCGCGACCGCGCTCGTCGATCTCGCCAAGCCGAGCTACCGCCTCGGTATCGCCAAGATCAAGGTGGGCTGGGAAGGCCATCAGCTCGGCGTCAAGGTCAAGGCCGACAAGGAAAAATACGCGATCCGCGAAACCGCAAAGGTCGCGATCGAGGTCAAGACGCCGGGCGGCAAGGCTCCGGCCAATGCCGACGTCGCCTTCGTCGCGGTCGACGAGGCTCTGCTCCAGCTCGCCCCCAACGAAAGCTGGAAGCTGATCGACGCGATGATGGGCGAGCGCACGCTCGACGTTCTCACCTCGACCGCGCAGACGCAGGTCGTCGGCAAGCGCCACTATGGCCGCAAGGCGCTCGAGCCCGGCGGCGGCGGCGGCGGCGACTTGTCGGGGCTGACCCGCGAGGATTTCCGCCCCGTGCTGCTGTGGCAGGGCCGCGTCCCGCTGGATAGCAAGGGCCGCGCGATGGTCGACGTGCCGCTCTCCGACAATCTTTCGGCTTTCCGCCTCGTCGCGCTTGCGACCGACGGATCGCAATATTTCGGCACCGGCGAGACCAGCGTGCGCACCGTGCAGGACCTCGGCGTCTTCGCCAGCCTGCCCGACCTCGTTCGCACCGGCGACGCCTATGACGCGCGCTTCACGCTTCGCAACGGCACCGACAGGGAGATGACGGTCACCGCGACCCCGACGCTCTCGCCGGCGATCGCGACCGCGCCGCCGCTGACCGTGACGATCCCGGCGGGCGGCGCGGTGCCGATCAGCTGGCAGATGACCGCGCCCGAGCAGGTCGGCCCGATCCAGTGGACCGTCGATGCGGTATCGAAGGACGGCAAGGCGCGCGACCGGCTGGTCTTCGACCAGAGCGTCGAGCCGGCCGTACCCGTCGAGACCTGGGCGGCAAGCCTGTTCCGCGTCGGCGCCGACACGACGCTGCCGATCGCAATCCCGGCGGGCGCGCTGCCCGGCGGCTATGTCGATGTCGCGCTCGCGGGCACGCTCGCCCCGCCGCTTTCGGGTGTGCGCGACTATATGGCGATCTATCCGTACAACTGCTTCGAGCAGTCGACTTCGCGCGCAATCGCGCTCGGCGATGTCGCACGGTGGCAGGCGCTTGCGGGTGCGATGCCGACCTATCTCGATGACGATGGCCTGCTGCGCTATTGGCCGAACGACCGGATGGAGGGTTCGCCCGAACTCACCGCCTATGTCCTCGCGATTACCGCGGCGAACGGCTTCGCGATCCCCGAAGCGTCCAAGGCCAGGATGGTCAAGGCGCTGCAGGCGATCGTCGAGGGCCGGCTGACGCGCAAGGGCTATGGTCCGTACGACCTTCGCCCGATCCGCATCGCGGCGCTGGCGGCGCTCGCGCGCAACAATGCGTCGAGCGCGCAGCTGGTCGCGGCGATTGACACCGCGCCCGTCGACATGGCGACGGGTACGCTCGCCGACTGGCTCGTCGCGATCGAAAAGACGCCGGGAGTCCGCAACGCGGTGGCGCTACGGACCGCGGCCGAGGCCGAGCTTCGCAAGCGGCTCGTCTATGAAGGGACGCGCCTCGACCTCGTCGACGATGCCAAGGCGCCGTGGTGGATGATGACGAGCGGCGACGAAATGGCGATCAAGGCGCTCGAAGCCGTGCTGGGCCGCAAGGGGTGGGAGGATGACGCCGGCAAGCTGATGGTCGGCGTCGCGCAGCGCCAACGCAAGGGTCACTGGGACACCACTCCCGCCAATGCGTGGGGCGCGGTCACCGTCCGTCGCTTCGCCGAGCTTTATCCGGCAAGCGCGATCACCGGCATCACCCGTATCGGCCTTGCCGGCGGCAGCGCCGCGCAAAGCTGGCCGCTTCCCGCGGAAGCGCCCTCGCCGCTTCGCGTCGCGCTTGCCGCGGCGACGATGAGCCTGAAGCACGAGGGCACCGGCGCGCCCTGGGCGACGGTCAGCGTCAAGGCCGCCGTGCCCCTGAAGGAGCCGCTCAACGCGGGTTACCGGATCAAGCGCTCGGTCAGCGTCGTGAAGGCCGCCGACCCCGCTCGCCTGACACGCGGCGATGTGATCAAGGTGCGGATCGAGGTCGTCGCGGCGGCCGGCCGGACCTGGGTCGTCGTCAACGATCCGATCCCCCCGGGCGCGACGATCGTCGGCAATCTTGGCGGCCAGTCGGAAATGCTGGCGGCGCAGGCCGGCGGATCGAACTGGCAGCCGAGCTATGTCGAGCGCGGCAAGGATAGCTGGCGCGGCTATTATGGCTGGATGCCCGCGGGCACCCACGCGGTCGAATATGTCGTCCGCCTCAACGGATCGGGCCGCTTCACCCTGCCCCCGACGCGCGTCGAGGCGATGTATTCGCCCGCGATCCGCGGCCAGTGGCCGAATGCGCCGGTGACAGTGGCAAGCGCGGCGCAGTGATGCGGTCCCGAACTGGTACATCCTCCCTGTCGCGAAGCGATGGGGAGGTGGCAGCG
>JAEWIL010000132.1 GCA_023387085.1 Pseudomonadota bacterium
CTGCAAGCCAACGCGCGGCGGTTCCGCGGCTTTGCCGCGCCTCCGGTGATCGTCGAGGCGGCACGCGCCGCGGTCGACGCCGCAAGCTTCGAAGCCGGTCAGGCCGAAGAGCGACGGTTGTTCGAAAAACTCGCCTCGGGGCCGCAGCCGCCGGCGATGCGTCACGTCTTTTTCGCCGAGCGCGAGGCGGCGAAAGTCCCTGGTCTGGACCCTGCGGCCGCCATCCGGCCTGTCGACAAGATCGGCATTATCGGCGCAGGCACGATGGGCAGCGGGATTGCGATCGCCTTCCTGAACGCCGGCCTGCCCGTCACGCTCGTGGAAACCGGCCAGGAGGCCCTCGATCGGGGCGTCGGCCTCATCCGGACGACGATCGAACGTCAGGTGACAAACGGCCGCATCGCGCCCGACGCGGGCGCGCGGGCGATCGGGATGCTCACAGCGACGCTCGATTTCGAAGCGCTCGCGGACGTCGACCTGGTGGTCGAGGCGGCGTATGAGGACATGGCCGTCAAGCGCGAGATTTTTGCCCGGATCGACAAGGTTGCCCGCGCCGGCGCGATCCTCGCGACCAACACATCCTATCTCGACGTCGACGAGATCGCCGCAGCAACCGCGCGTCCTGAAGACGTGATCGGGCTTCACTTCTTCTCGCCCGCGAACATCATGCGGCTGCTCGAGGTCGTACGCGGCGCGAAGACGGCCGATGACGTGCTCGCCACCGCTCTCAAGCTCTCCCGCCGCATCGGGAAAATTCCTGTCGTCGCCGGCGTGGCGTTCGGTTTCATTGGCAACCGGATGCTCCACATTCGCCGCGAAGCGGCGAACGAACTGCTCTTGCAGGGCGTCAGCCCCTATCAGATCGACCGGGTGCTTGAGGATTTCGGGATGCCGATGGGTCCGTTCCGCATGTCCGATCTCGCCGGGCTCGATATCGGCTGGTCGGCGGAGACCTCGCGCGGCGAAACGCTGCGCGACCGGCTCTGTGAAGCCGGGCGCCGCGGGCAGAAAAGCGGAGCCGGTTTTTACGATTATGACGAGAAGCGCCGGGCCTCGCCCTCGCCGCTTGTCGAGGAGATGGTTGCGGCGCTCGCCGGCGAGAAGGGCCGCGCGGCGGCGGTGCTCGACGACGACGCCATTTTCGCGCGCCTGACCTGGCCGATGATAGCCGAGGCGTACCGGATTCTCGAAGAAGGCAAGGCCATCCGGGCGTCGGACATCGATATCGTGTGGCTGAACGGTTACGGCTGGCCGGCCTGGACCGGAGGGCCGATGTATCACGCCCGCCAGATCGGCGAAGCCCGCGTCGTCGCCGAACTGGACGCGATGGGTCTCGGCGACCGGGTGCCGGAAACACTGCGAGCCGCTGCGCAAACGGCGGTCTAGGCGGACAGGAGGGGAGAAGCGCATGGGCGAAATCACCAATCGACGCTGGATCTATGCGCGCGCCGTCGACGGCCCCCTGACCCCGGCGCATTTCGAGATGCGCCGGGAAGCGGTTCCCGTCCCCGGCCTCGGCCAAACCCTCGTCCGGGTACGGATGGTGTCGATCGATCCCACCAACCGCAACTGGATCCTACGACCAGGCTATTTGCCGCAGGTAATGCCCGGAGACGTCATGAGCGCCTTCGGCGTCGGCGAGGTCGTCGAGACGCGCGATCCCTACCGCTTCCGGGTTGGCGATATCGTTCATGGCAACCTCGGGTGGCAGGATTATGCCCTGCTGAACAGCTTCGACCGGCAAGAATATGTCCATGTCTGCCGCCCCGGCGCATCGATCGAAGATCAGATCGGGGTTTACGGGGTTACCGGCCTCACCGCCTATTTCGGACTCGAGAAGCTGGGGCCGTTCGCCGCCGGCGAAACCATCGTGGTGGCGGGCGCGAGCGGCGCGTGCGGCAGCATTCTGGGCCAGCTCGCGCGGGCGCATGGTTGCCGGGTTGTCGGCATCGCTGGCGGCCGCGACAAATGCGAGCGGGTCAAGGAGGAACTCGGGTTCGACGCCGTCGCCGACTATAAGGCGGACGACTTCGGTTCGCAGTTGATAGCTGCTTGCCCGGGCGGCGTAAGCGCCTTTTCCGATGGCGTAGGCGGCGCCGTCGCGTCGGCCGTCTATCCCCTTCTGCGCTATGGCGCGCGCGTCCTGGACTATGGCAACATCGCCAATTACGACGCGAACACCGCGGAGAATTTCCGCAACGGAACGGTCAAACGCGGCCGAACGGATGGGGAGGACAGCCTCTTGCGCGAACGCCGCGTTCGCTGCGAGCGCCTTCTCGTCTTCGATCATTATGGCCGCCGGTCAGCCGCCGTCGAGGAGATGGCGGATCTTCTCGCAGCAGGCGCGATGACCGCGCCCTCGACCGTCGTCGAGGGCTTCGAAACGCTTCCTGACATGCTTGTCGGCGTCTTCACGGGCGACGAGGCGCGCTTCGGCAAGGTGAGCGTGCGCATCGGCTGAGCAGTGCGCGGCGGCGACCCGCGGCAAACCGGCGGGCGCGCCGATGCGCCGGCCGCGCGGCGCCAGCGTTCCACATCACACATGTGTGATATCGCATGCTATATATTGCACGCTCGTTGAGCGGACCATAGACTGGCTTCCGGATCATCAAGGGAGCGTGACATGGCGCGGACGGAACAGAATCTACCCTCGGACGAAGATCGCGACATGATGCGCGATGCGGCGCGCGGACTGCTTCAGCAATGCTGGCCATCGGCGTCCCATGACGAGGCGATGGCCGATTCCGACCGCCTGAAATCGGCGTGGACCATGCTCTGCACGCAAGGCTATGCGGCGCTCGGCGCCGAGCCGCAGGAGGGCGGTCTTCGCGAAATCGCCCTTGTCCTCGAGGAGCTCGGGCGGGCCGCGTGTATTGCGCCCTTCCTCTCCGCCGCCATAGCCAATCTCGCGCTCTCGCCCGTCCGCGACACGATACCGGAGGCGGACTCCTTTCTGGCTGCGATGCATCGCGGCGACGCGATCCCCGCCCTCTCCTTCGGCGATTGCGACCCCGAGCGCACGACAGGATCGATCAGCGTTACGAATGGCACCGCGAGCGGACGGCTGCGCTACGTGGAAGCGGCCGCGATAGCGACCCATCTCCTCGTTTTCACGCGCGATGCCGGGGCGCTCGCCATCGTCGCGTGCGAGGCAGGAACGGTGTCGGTAGAGCCGACGCGGGCCATGGGGGCGCCGGGACTCTCGGAAGTGCTTCTCGAAGATGCTGCGGCGACGCTGATACCGCTGGATGCGGAAACGATCGGCGCGATGCTCGATGTCAGCCGGCTGGGACTTGCCGCCCGGTCCTACGGCTCGACGCGGCACGTCTTTGAAATGGCCACCGACTATGCCAAGGAGCGGAGGCAGTTCGGCCGCGCGATCGGCAGCTTCCAGGCCTTGCAGCACAAGCTGGTCAACAATCTGATGGCACTGGAAGGTGTGCGCCTGAGTATCGCCTTCGCTGCCGAGGGCCATGACCTTGGCAATCCCAACTGGCGCCTCTATGCGACCGCGACCTTTGCGGCGGCGGGAGGTGCGCTCCGCCAGGTCGCGCTGGAAAATCACCATGCCTTCGGCGCGATCGGCTATGCCGAGGAACATGAGGCACCGCGCCATTTCAAGCGCGTCCATGTCGATATGATCCGGCATGGCGGGGCACGCCAGGCGCGGAGCGATCTGGCGGATTTCTACCTGGGAGCGACGCCGCGCAAGGTTCCCGAACTCGATCTTGGGGAAGCCGGCAACGCTTTTCGCGAAGAAGTCCGCGTCTGGCTCGCCGAGGTCTGGCCGCCCGAACGTGCCGAAGAGTTCAACAACCGGCCGTACAAGGAGCGCGAATTCGATCCCGCCTTTCCGCGCCAGCTCGGAGAGAAGGGCTGGATCGGGCTCAACTGGCCCGTCCAGTTCGGTGGCCAGGCCCGCACGCCGCTCGAACTCGTCGGCTTCATGGAGGTGATCGCGCAGGCCGAAGCCCCGCGCGCCGGCGCGCCGATCCACGGCAATATGCTGATCATGAAGGGAAGTCCCGAACAGCAGGCGGAGCGTCTTCCCGAGATTCTCGCCGGCCGCGCCATCTATGGCATGGGGCTCAGCGAGCCCAATTCGGGATCCGATCTCGCCTCGCTCAAGACCCGGGCGGTGCGGGACGGCGATGACTGGGTGATCAACGGGCAGAAAATCTGGTGCACGACCTATTTCGGCGAATATCTTCTCGTCGCGGCCCGCACCGACCCCGACGCCGAACCGCAGCACGCAGGGATCAGTGCCTTCATTGTCCGCACCGACGCGCCCGGCCTCACGATCAGCCCGACCGCGACGATGTACGACGGCACGTTCGCCAATCTCTATTTCGACGACGTACGGGTGCCGGCCAAGGACATGATCGGCGCGCCGGGAACCGGTTGGGACGTCATCATCAGCGCACTTGGCACCGAGCGGGGTTATTATGGGGGCCAGATGATCATGCAACTGGTCAAGCAGTTCGAAACGCTTTGTACCTATCTGCGCGGGACGTCGGGACGCGACGGACGCCTGCTCGCCGCCGATCCCGTCATCCGCGACCGGATGGGGGACTTGATCTGCCAGATCGAGGTCGGAAGGCGGATGCTGCTCGACTGCGCGCACTCCGCTGAAGGCGGTATCACCCCGCTTGAGAAGGCCGCTATCAGCAAGGTCTATTCGGGCGAGTTGATGGAGCGGTACGGCGAAGCGGTCCTCGACATTCTGGGCATGGAGGCCAGCCTGTCCTTCGGTGCGGCGGGCGCCATACATCGCGGCCAGATCGAGCAGCGACTGCGCAATTCGCTGATGTGGGTCATCAGCCTCGGCACCAGCGAAATTCAGCGCACGCTGATCGCCAAGGTCGCGCTCGGCCTGCCCGGTCGCTGAGGCGGGGGCGCAGCCGAGCGGGCGCGCGTTACCGCAATATGGTTGGATGCTGTGCCGCTTGCCGCGGAGGCGCTTGCCTCCCGGAGGGGCTCCGGCCCACACCCCGTGCAATCATGCCCGGCCATGTCCTATCCGCCTCATCCGTAAAAAAAAAAAAAACA
>JAEWIL010000001.1 GCA_023387085.1 Pseudomonadota bacterium
GACCCCCCCCGCCGGCGCACCCCGGGGCGCGGGCGGTTCTTTTTCTGGAACCTTTTCCGCATCATGGCATAGGATGCGGACATGTTTGCAATCGACTCCCTGCTCGTCAAAATCGCGCTGATCGGCGTGATCGGCATCGGTGCCCAATGGGTCGCGTGGCGCACAAACAAGCCAGCGATCGCACTGATGCTTGTTGCCGGGATCGTCGCCGGGCCGATTCTCGGCCTGATCGATCCCGTGCGCGATTTCGGCGCGTTGCGCGAACCGATCATCAAGCTTGCGGTCGCGGTGATCCTGTTCGAAGGCGGTCTCAGCCTCAAATTCCGCGAACTTCGCCACGCCGGCGTCGCCGTGTTCATGCTCGTCTTCATCGGCGTGCCCGTCGGTTGGGCGCTCGGCACTGCCGCCGCTTATTATGGTGCGGGTCTGCCCTTCGAACTCGCGGCGCTGTTCGGCGGGGTGATGGTGGTGACCGGCCCGACCGTGATCGTCCCGCTGCTCCGCACGCTCAACATCACCCCGCGCGTCAAGCACATCCTGAAATGGGAAGCGATCGTGAACGACCCTATCGGCGCCCTGCTGGCGGTCGGGCTCTACGCCTATATCATCCACGGGGGCGCGCAGGCGAACAGCACCGCGATCGTCACCGACGTCGTCGCGGCGAGCCTGCTCGCGATTCTGATCGGCGGCGCGGCGGGCTTTGCGCTGACCTGGGCCTTTCCGCGCGGTTGGGTGCCCGAATATCTGAAGGCCGCGGTGCTGCTGACCACGGTGATCGCGGTCTTCGTCCTTTCCGATCTCATCATGCACGAGACGGGACTGATTACCGTGACCGTGATGGGCATCGTCATGGCGAACCGCGAAACCGATTCGAGCCGTACGCTGATGCGGTTCAAGGAGGATCTGACCGTCGTCCTCGTGTCGGGCGTCTTCATCATCCTGTCGGCGACGCTCAATTGGGAGGTGGTGCAGAATTTCCAGTTCCGCTTCCTGTTCTTCCTGATCCTGCTGCTGTTCGTCGTGCGTCCGCTGACGATCATGATCGCGCTGCTGTTCACGCGCATTCCCTTCAAGGAGCGGCTGTTCATCGCGTGGATCGCGCCGCGCGGGATCGTCGCGGTCGCGGTGACCGGCCTCTTTGCGCTGCGCCTTTCCGACTATGGCGTACCGGGTGCCGAGGCGCTGGTACCGCTCGGCTTCGGGGTCGTCATCGCGACGATCTTCGCGCACGGTTTTACCGCCGCGGCCTTCGCGCGCTGGCTGGGGCTCGACCGCGGCAAGGGCAATGGCGTGCTGCTCGTCGGGGCGAACAGCTGGACGATCGCGTTCGCCGAGTTCATCAAGGCGCAGGGCAGCGACGTGCTGATCGCCGACCAGAGCAAGTTCGCGTTGCGCCGCGCCCGCCGCGCCGATCTGCCCGTTTATCAGGGCGACATATTGGACGAGGCGCACGACGACGAACTCGACATGGGGCAGTATCAGCAACTGATCGCCGCGACCGACAACGACAGTTACAATGCGCTCGTGTGCAGCGAGCTTGCACCCGAGGTCGGCCATGACCGGGTCAGCCGGATGACCGCAACCGCCGACGCGCGCAGCCTGCGGCGCGGGCGCGTCCTGACGCTGGCCGGAACGCCGATCGAGGAGCAACTCGACCGGTTGCAGGCGGGCTGGTCGTTCGGCCGCACGCGGATTACGGAAAAATTCACTTACGCCGATTTCGTCGCGCGCATGAAAGCGTCCGGCGGCGACAGCCTGGCGGTCGCGCGTGCCAATGGCGAACTGGCGGTTTTTTCGATGCAACACCGGCCGCCGGTCGAACCCGGCGATACGATCTGGACCTTCGTCCCGCCCGATCCGGTCGTGGTGCCGGCGCGGCGTGACAGCGAAGGGGCGGCGGCCTAGGCGGGCTTAGCGCGCGCGGGCGGCCTGATACGCAATGTCGGTCATCAGCTTGCGGAACAGTACCGCGCCTGCGGTTCCCGACGATTTGAGCGCACGCTCGCAATCGAGTAGCCGCGACATCAGCCGGGCGACGCGCACCGAATCCCATATGTGCAGCTGCGCGGTCACCGCGTCGCGCTCCTTCCAGAAGACGCCGCTGCTTTTCGCCGCGACAACGGTCGCGGGATGCGCACCCGCATCGACCTCGTCGCGCAGCCGCGCGAGCTGCATCGCGCGGATGGCGAGCGCGCGGATGATCCGGATTTCGGCGACACCGACCGCCGCCGCCTGCGCGAGCATTGCGGGAAGTTCGCGTATCTTGCCGCCCAGTGCGACATCGATGCAATCGCTGACATCCTCCTCGTGCGTCGCTGCCCCGAGCGCGGCGATATCGGCTGCGGTCACCTGCCGTTGGCGATCGTTCGCCGCGTCGAGATAGAGCGCGATCTTCTCGATCTCGCGGCGCATCAGCGCCTGGTCGCCCGAGACGAGATCGACCAGGAGTTGCGCCTCCGCATTCCCCAGCCGGAGGCCCTGTTCCTGTGCCGCCGCCATCGCGATGCCGACGAGCGCCCGCCGGTCGGGCTGGTAGCAGATCGCCGCCACGGCGTGGCTCGACCCTTCGACGAGTTTTACAAGCTTCGATTTGGCGGTGATCGACGCGCCCGTCGCAATTACCGGGTTGATCGCGGTCTCGGCGCCGAGCAGCGCCTCGACACCGGCAAGGCTGTCGTCGCCGCTTCCCGAAATTTCGAGGCGAATGACGCGCGAGGGCGAAAAGAGCGACATCGACGCCGCCTCCGCCGCGAGCAGCGACGGATCCTGCGAAAGCTGCGATCCGGTGAGGTCGAGCCGTTCGGCCTCCTTGCCCGCGAGCCCGATCAGATGGCTGGCCACGGCCTCCATCGTCGCCTCGTCGGGGCCAGTCAGCAGGGTTAAGCGGACCGCGGGGTCGAGGCGCGTCTGGCGTTCGAGTTCGTTCGGCTTGACGCTTTTCATTGCCCGGCGGGCGCGGGCGTCGATACCGGCGTATCCGCCGACTGGCCGCCACCGCGATTCGCGAAGACCGCGAGCCGCGCGACGATCTGGTCGGCGACCCCCGAGGCAAGCCGTTCGAGCGAGGTCGATTCGGCGGCGATCGTCGCATATTCGCTGCCGACGACATCGATTCCGGCATCCTGCGCTGCGGTCGCATCGAGCAGGACTTCGCCCGAAGCCGCATCGACGAGCTGGTAGCGCGCGCGGAGCGTCCGTCGCTCGCGCGTCACGGCATCGTCGGACCGGACCCCGAAGCCGGTGATCGAATCCTCGAGCCGCACGTCGAGCCGTAGCCTTTTGCCGGCGTCCCGCCCTTCGCGGGTCGCCTGCAACCGGTCACGAAGCGCGTTGCGGACCAGCCAGCCCGAATGGCCCGCGATCGGCGCAACGTCGACATCGGCGAGCACCTGCGCCACCGGCCCCCTGCCACCGTTCGCGTATAGCGGCCTGAGGCCGCAGCCGCCGAGCATCAGCGAGGCGGCAACGAGCGAGGAGGTCAGAAGGGCGCGCATATCAGGGAACGATATTCACCAAACGGTCGGGGACCACAATCACCTTCTTCGGCGAGGCGCCCGCGAGCAGTTCGGCGATGCGCGGACGCGCGAGCGCGGCAGCTTCAGTCGCTTGCTTGTCGAGGCCCTTGGCGATCGTCATCGTGTCGCGGAGCTTACCGGCAATCTGGATCGCGATTGTCACCTCGTCATCGACGAGCAGTGCCGGATCGGCGGCGGGCCAAGCCGCGTCGGCGATCATCGCCGTCGTGCGCTGGCCTTCGGGGAGCGCCGCCCATGCCTCTTCGGCAAGATGCGGCAACATCGGCGCGACGAGCAGGATCAGGGTGCGGCACGTCTCGGCGCGCGTTGCCGAAGGCTTCGCCTTTTCGATATCGTTGGCCAGCGCGTGAATCTTGGCGACCGCCTTGTTGAAGCCGAGCGCTTCGACGTCGGCCGCGACGCCGGCGATCGTCTGATGCAGCTTGCGTGCGAGAGCCTTGTCTTCGGCGCCGTCGCCGACATTCTCCGTGTCGCCGAACAGGCGCCAAAGACGCTGGACGAAGCGCCAGGCGCCTTCGATTCCGGCCTCGCTCCACGGCAGGTCGCGCTCGGGCGGGCTGTCGGACAGCATGAACCAGCGCACCGCGTCGGCGCCATATTGGTCGAGAATCGCGTCGGGATCGACGACATTCTTCTTCGACTTCGACATCTTGATCACGCGGCCGACATCGACGCTATAGCCGTCGGCGGTCAGGATGGCGCCGTCGGGTTTGCGTTCGATCTCGTCGGGCGTGAAATAGAGCGGCGGCAGCCCCTCGCCCTGCACGCGGCTGTAGGTCTCGTGCGTCACCATGCCTTGCGTGAACAGGCTCGCGAACGGCTCCTTGATGTCGATCATCCCGAGCTTGTTGAGCGCGCGCGTCCAGAAGCGCGCGTAGAGCAGGTGGAGGATCGCATGCTCGATGCCGCCGATATATTGGTCGACCGGCAGCCAGCGACGGATCACCTCGGGATCGAACGGCTTGTCCGCCGGCGAGCTGGCGAAGCGCAGGAAATACCAGGAGGAGTCGACGAAGGTGTCGAGCGTGTCGGTCTCGCGCAGCGCCTCTCCGCCGCACGAGGGGCAGGCGACATGTTTCCAGGTCGGATGGCGGTCGAGCGGATTGCCGGGGACCGAGAAGTCGGCATCCTCGGGCAACACGACGGGGAGCTGGCTCTTCGGAACCGGCACCAGCCCGCACGCGTCGCAGTGGATGAACGGGATCGGCGTGCCCCAGTAACGCTGGCGCGAGACGCCCCAGTCGCGCAGGCGCCACACCGTCGTACCCTTGCCCCAGCCCTCATGCTCGGCGCGCGCGATCACCGCAGCTTTCGCCTCGTCGATCGTCATTCCGTCAAGGAAGTGGCTGTTCACCAGCTTGCCGGGGCCGGTGTAGGCCTCGGTCCCGGTGAAATGCTGCGCGACACGATCGCCATCGGCGATCACGCGGTGGACGGGCAGCCGATATTTATACGCGAAGTCGAGGTCGCGCTGGTCGTGCGCCGGGCAACCGAAAATCGCGCCCGTTCCATAATCCATCAGCACATAGTTCACGACCCAGACGGGCAAATGCCAATCTGGGTCGAGCGGATGCTCGACCGAAAGACCGGTGTCAAAACCGAGCTTCTCCCCGGTCTCCAGTTGCTCGGCGGACGTGCCCTGCCGGCGGCACTCCTCGATGAACGTCGCCAGCTCGGGCGAATCCTTGGCAAGTTTTTCCGCCAGCGGATGGTCGGGCGAGATCGCCGCGAAGCTCGCGCCGTAAAGCGTGTCGGGACGCGTCGTGAAGACGTCGAATCCGACCGCGCCGCCCGCGAGCTTGAACGAGAATTCCAGCCCCTGCGACTTGCCGATCCAGTTCTCCTGCATCAGGCGGACCTTGTCGGGCCACTTGTCGAGGCTTTCGAGCCCTTCGAGCAACTCGTCGGCGAAGTCGGTGATCTTCAGGAACCACTGCGACAGCTTCTTCTTCTCGACGAGCGCGCCCGACCGCCAGCCGCGGCCGTCGATGACCTGCTCGTTGGCGAGTACGGTCATGTCGACGGGGTCCCAGTTGACATAGCTGTGCTTGCGCGTGACGAGCCCTGCCGCGAACAGATCGAGGAACAGCGCCTGCTCCTGCCCGTAATAATCGGGCTCGCAGGTCGCGAGCTCGCGGCTCCAGTCGATCGCGAGGCCGAGGCGCTTCAGCTGCGCGCGCATCGAGGCGATATTGTCGCGCGTCCAGCCGCCGGGGTGGACGCCCTTTTCCATCGCGGCATTTTCGGCAGGCATGCCGAACGCGTCCCAGCCCATCGGGTGGAGGACGTCGTGGCCGGTCATCCGCTTGAAGCGCGCGAGCACGTCGCCCATCGCGTAATTGCGGACATGGCCCATATGGATGCGCCCCGAGGGATAGGGGAACATCTCGAGGATATAGGCCTTGGGCTTGTCGCCGCTGTCCGTAGTGGCAAAGCTGTTCGCGGCGTCCCACGCCGCCTGCCAGCGGGCATCGGCGGCGAGGGCGCCAAAGCGCGTTTCGCGGGTCATTCTTCTGCTACCCCGTTATCTGTCTGTCGGCGCGGCGCCGCGCCGGTCAATTAGCCTTCGATGGCGCTGCGGCGGAGGTCGCGGGCGCGGGTGAGGATGATCTCCTCGAGCTTCTGCACCGTCGCGGCCTGCACCGGAGCGTCGACCCAGGCACCGCCCTGCGACACCTGGCGCGAGGCGGCGACGCGCAGCGCGTCGGCGCGCAGGTCGCGGTCGAGGATCGATACGGTGACCTTCATCCGCTCGCCGGGATTCGCCGGGTTCGCATACCAGTCGGTGATGATGACGCCGCCCGACGAATCGGCCTGAAGCAGCGGCATGAACGACAGCGCATCGAGCGAGGCGCGCCACAGATAGGAGTTCACGCCGATCGTCGTGACCTGCGATGCCGCGAGGTCGGCTTTCGGACGTTCCTTGCCTCCGCACGCCGAAAGGCCGAGCGCTGCGACACCGAGCAGTGCCAGCGTGGCCGGACGCGAGGCAAGGATGGAAAGCTTGGACATGCCGAACACCTTATCTTTTTAGCGCCGCGAAGGCCGCGCTGCTGGAAATTTCAAGCGTCTCTATCGCCCTTGCCGCCGTCCGGCAAGCGCGGCAATCGCCTCTTTTCCGCCATTCATCTTCGAGTCAGCTTGCAGTGCCACTGTGGGATTCGCGCAACAACTTCGGTGAAAAGCCAGAGGGGTGCGATTATTCGTTCGGGAATCACTGGAATTATCCCCGCCAGCGTCCTATCTGACGAGTCGATTGGGGATGGAGTCGCAGAGTGATGGCGCGCAAGCCGCGACATATTTGGAAAGCAGGGCTGTTCGCCGCCGCGGCGATTTCGGTCGCGCTTCCGCCTGCGCTTGCAGCAATGACCCGCACCGACCGCATTCGCGATACGCAGCTTTCCGAGACATTGCTCAGTCAGTTCACCCCCGCTTCGGGTGATCAGCGCCTGATTGCGCGCTATAACAAGATGTCTGCCGAAGCGCGCAGCAGTTTCAGCTTCACACCCGCCACGCTTGATTCGAATCGCAAGAATCGGGCGATCACGGTGGTCATCCGCGCCCGCGAAGATGCTTCGAGCGCGGCGCGGACGTCGGCGCTGGCGGCGGCACGGCCCAATGCGATCGCAATCGCGCCGGTCGCTTACGATCTTGGCGCCTCGCTCGGTTTCCGCAAGTTCGCGACCCCGGCGCTGCCGCGCGGGGTCGATATCAAGAACCTGCCCGTCGCCAAGGCACCCGAACAGACCGAGAAGAAGTCGCGCTTTGCAACGCGCGTGCTCAGCCAGCCGATGGATCCGGCGGGCGCCACCGACCGTGTCATGGCGCCTGGCGACGACCAGAATGTCGATGTCGTCAGCAGCTATCGCCTGACCAAGAATCTCGATGTGACGGCGGGCGTACGCTATCGTTCGGACGACCGCATCCAGCCGCTGACCGATGCGCGCCGCGACAGCCAGGCGGTCTATGTCGGAACCGCCTTCCGCTTCTGACGCTTCCGGCGCTTCGCCGCTTTTTCTTCCCACGCATCGATCGCCGCCCATCCGGGATTGAATCCGCTCGCGCGCTTCAGCTGGCGCGCACGCGCCGCCGTCATTCCGCCGAGCGCGACCGGCTGCGCGCGAGCGAGGCGGGCAAGCCGCAACCAGGCGGCGCGACCGAGCGGCGGAGTGTCGGCATGCGAGCGCGTGGTGTGGAGTGGGGAGATGAAGGCGACGTCGGCCTTGGCCCGGCGGGCACGGTGCGCCTCGCGCCTGTCATGCACCGGCATCGTGACGATCAGGCCGAGGCGGCGTGCCTGCCCCCCACGCGCCGCCAGCGGCTGGCGCAGATGTACGCCGTCGGCGCCCCAGCGCTTCGCGAGCGCGGGCGAGCCGGCCAGCAGCAGCCGCAAGCCCCGCGCCCGCGCGATGCGAGCGAGCCGGCGCAGCAATCGCCAGCGCGCGCCCGGCGGCATCCCGTCGTGACGCACGACGATGCCGCTGCCGGGCGGCAGGATCGCGGCCAGTTCGGTCATGTGCGCCGCGATCCGCTCGTCACTGAAGAGCCAGATGTCAGGGAAAGGGTGGCGCCGGACCATCGCCCTTTCTATAGGCGCGTCGCGGGCGCGCGCAACGCACGCTCTTTATGGGCGCACCCCTTGAAGGAATGCATATGGCAGACGCAGCGGACAGGCTGGCCGAAGTGAAAGCGACGATCGCGGGGGCCGCGCAGCGCGCGCAGCGCAAGGTCGACGACATCTGCCTGATCGCGGTCTCGAAGACGCACGAGGCGGAGGCGATCCGCCCGCTGATCGCCGCGGGCCAGCGTCATTTTGGTGAAAATCGTGTGCAGGAGGCTGCTGGCAAATGGCCTGCGCTGCGCGCCGAAACACCCGGCCTCACGCTTCACCTGATCGGCCAGCTCCAGTCGAACAAGGCCGAGGAAGCGGTCGGCCTGTTCGATGCGATCCATTCGGTCGACCGTTCGTCGCTGGTGCAGGCGCTCGCAAAGGCCTGCGTAAAGGCCGGCAGGCAGCCGCAACTGTTCGTGCAGGTCAATATCGGCGACGAGGAGCAGAAGGGTGGCTGCGCGGTCGCCGACCTCACGGCCTTGCTCGTCGAGGCGAAAGACGCCGGCCTCCGGATCGACGGTCTGATGGCGATTCCGCCGGCGGGAGTCGAACCCGCACCCTATTTTGCCCTGCTCGACGAACTCGCCGAGCGAAATGGTCTGCCGCTGCGCTCGATGGGCATGAGCGGCGATTACGAGACCGCGGTGATGCTGGGGGCAACGCATGTCCGCGTCGGGACAGCGCTGTTCGGGGAGCGGCAGTAGCGTCCGCTAACGACCGATAGTTGCGGTAAGCTATTTCCTCTCTGCCCTTGAGGGAGAGATACGAAGGCTTGGCAGCTTGCTGCCTAGCCGTAGTTGAGAGGGGTTCTAGCCCCACGGGCGGCGCACCCCCTCTCCAAGCTT
>JAEWIL010000049.1 GCA_023387085.1 Pseudomonadota bacterium
CCCATAGGCTACTATCGTCAGGGAGGCCGGGTGGGGGAGCGGGCCGGGGCCGGATCCGCGCATTGGAAACTGCCCTAGTGACTTGACGAATCTCCGGCAAGCCGATAAGCGCGCGCCTTTCCCGGCCCATCCGGTCTTGTCCTTCCCCGTTTTGCGGGAAGCGCCCGGACGCCGACCCGAAATTTTTGTACGAGGAAGAGCATCATGTCGCGCATCTGCGAACTGACCGGCAAGGGCCGCCAGGTTGGCCACAATGTGAGCCACGCCAACAACAAGACCAAGCGCACCTTCCTGCCCAATTTGCAGAATGTGACGCTGCTGTCGGACGCGCTCGGCAAGGGCGTCAAGCTGCGCGTGTCGACCCACGGCCTGCGTACGGTCGAGCATAATGGCGGCCTCGACAACTGGCTGCTGAAGGCCGGCGACGACCAGCTTTCGACCGGCGCGCGCAAGGTGAAGAAGGAAGTCGCGAAGAAGCTGGCCGAAAAGGCCGCCTGAAGCTCCTTCCTCCCGTCGATGCAAATAGGCCGCCGGTTTACCGCGCGGCCTTTTTGCTGCCCGGAAGATTTACGAGTTCGAACCCGACGAGCAGGCTGCGCTGCCAGCTGTTGAAATTATCGTCCGACACGAGCCACAGGAAGGTCCGGCCATCGCGCTCGACAACCGCGGCGCCTTCGTAATTTTCGGCGAGCGGGACGGGGACGCGGCCGATGGGGGACGATGTCAGGGTGGTGCCCGGATGGATGTCGGCCGGATCGACGATCGCGAGGATCGTGGTGAAGACCGGGGTCAGGCCCAGCCTGCGGTGGACGAGCAGGATGCGGCCGTCGGGTAGCGGCGCCGCATCGCTGACGAGGCCCTTGCCCCCTGCATCATAGAAGAAGCGAATCGCCCTTGTGCCCGGTTCCGACGGATCGCCGGCAAAAAGCAGGGCTTCGCGGCCACGCGGATCGTCGTCGGCATCCTCGGAGAAGATGACGGTTCGGCCGTCCGCGAGACGTGCCATCGCTTCGGGACCGCGATTGCTCGGCCAATGCGGTTCGGGCAGGCGTGCCCGTGATTCGATATGGTTCAGCGCGGGATCGAGGCGCCAGACCTGGTTGATGCCCTCGAGCGCAACCCGGGTCTGGCGCGTCGCCGGGTCGAATATCATCGACTCGACATCGCGCTGTGACTTGCGCTGCGATGCTCCGTCGCCGACCGGCAGCGTCGCGATGCGCGCGGCGGCGACGGTGCCGCCGGGACGGATCGTCAGGCGCGTCCAATAGCCATTGTCGCCCATGAGCTGGAACCGGTCGGGGCCGATAACCGCGAGCGCGGAGAATCCCCCGAAGGCATCGTTCGACGCGACGAGGCGCCAGCCGCGGACGAAACGCAGCATCCCGGTCTGTCCGGGTGGATAGCGCAACGGACGCGCCTCGACATGCTGCGACGTGCGGTCGACCAGCACGAAATGCTGCACCGTTCCGGGAACGGGGCCGAGAATGAGGAAGATCAGGGCGGCAAGAACAAGGCGGCGCATCGCGCCGCCGATAGCAGCCTGTGCGGGGCATCGAAAGCTGAACGGCAGCCGACAGCGATGTTCAGGCTTCACTCAAAGCGAATCGGGCAAAACGGCATCATCGATCCACAGCCCTAATGGGGCCGGACGCGAAAGAAGGAGAACGATGATGAAAAAGATGGTGACCCTCTCGATCGCCGCCCTGATGTCCACCGCGACGCTGGGGCTGGCCACGCCTGCCGCCGCGCAGAACGGCTATTATGATCGCAACGGCTATTCGAGCTACGACGCGCGCTACAACCGCGACAACCGTCGTTACGATCGCCGCGACTATCGCAGCTATGACCGCCGCGATTATCGCAACGACCGCCGCAACTATCGCAATTATCGCCAGTGCGACAATGGCACCGGCGGCACGATCATCGGTGCGATCGCGGGCGGCCTTGCCGGCCACGAAATCGCCGGCCGCGGCGACCGGACCGTCGGCACGATCATCGGCGGCGCGGTTGGCGCTCTTGCCGGCCGGGCCATCGACAAGGGCAATGACGGCTGTCGCCGTTAAACGCTCCGACGGATGCGCCTTGACGGGGAATGACGGCTGCCGAAGCGAAGGCAGACCCGACCCCCAATAAAAGTCTCTCCCCCTCCGCCCCGTCCGGCCTGCGCCGGGCGGGGCTTTTGCGTCGGCGGGCGGGGTTGCCATCATCGCCCCCGGAGCCTAGGTTCCGGGGCAAGTGCACATCGGCATATTGGCCGATGCGTGAGCAAGAGACAGGTATATATAGCCATGCGGCAAATGGCAGCGCCAACAGGGCGGTCGCCGCGGCCCGACCCGCCGGCGAAAAGACGACAAAAGGCGGATTATCCGCCCCGCCCGGTGCCGGTCGTCCGGTCCCGAAGTTATGCCGCCATCGATCTGGGCACCAACAATTGCCGGTTGTTGATCGCGCGGCCGCAGGACGGCGAACTCGTCGTGATCGACGCATTTTCGCGGATCGTGCGCCTGGGGGAAGGGCTGCACGCGACCGGCCGGATCAGCGATACGGCGATGGACCGCACGGTCGCTGCGCTGGCGATCTGCGCCGACAAGCTCCGCCGCCGCCACGTCACCCTGTCGCGCGCGGTCGCGACCGAGGCCTGCCGCCGCGCCACGAACGGCCGCGAACTCGCCGCGCGGGTCCGGCGCGAGACGGGCATCGTCCTCGATATCATCTCGGCCGCCGAAGAGGCGCGACTCGCGGCGCTCGGCTGCCACAATCTGATGGAACCCGGCGACGGGCCGGCGCTGATCTTCGATATCGGCGGAGGATCGACCGAACTCATGCACGTCGATGTGTCCGACCATGACGTGACGATCCGCGACTGGATCAGCGTGCCTTGGGGGGTCGTGTCGTTGACCGAGCATGCCGCGCCCGACGAGGACAGCCTTGCCGCGCGCCAGGCGAGCTATGCCCGGATGCGCGAGTTGACGCAGAGCGCCTTCGCCGCTTTCGCCGGCCGCGCCGAACGCTTCGCGGGGCAACCGCTGCGCCTGCTCGGCACCAGCGGCACGGTGACGACGCTGGCCAGCGTCTTCCTCAAGCTGCCGCGCTACGACCGGCGCGCGGTCGACGGGCTGGTGGTCCCGGCCGATGCGATGCGCGACATCAGCCGGCGCCTTGCCGAGGCGAGCCTCGACACCCGCGCCGAGATCGCGTGCATCGGGCGCGAACGGGCCGATCTGGTGGTCGCCGGCTGCGCGATTCTGGAGAGCATCATCGACCTGTGGCCCGCGGCGCGGGTCGGCGTCGCCGATCGCGGCATCCGCGAGGGCATCTTGCGCACGCTCGCAATGCAGGGGCGCGACATTCCGGTGACCCGGCGCGAACATCGAAAGTGAACAGGGGCAAATGACGGGCGGCGGAAAGAAAAGCGGCGGCGGAGGCGGGCGGGGCGGCCTGCATGTCCGCGTCAAGACCGCGCGAAAGCGCAGCGTGTCGTCGACGCGCTGGCTGCAACGACAGCTCAACGACCCCTATGTGCGCCGCGCGCAGGCCGAAGGCTATCGTTCGCGCGCCGCCTACAAGCTGATCGAGCTCGACGAAAAATTCGGCCTGCTCAAGAAGGCGCGCGCGGTCGTCGATCTGGGCATCACGCCGGGTGGCTGGTCGCAGGTCGTGCGCAAGGCCAACCCGCGCGCGCGCGTCGCGGGGATCGACCTACTTGCCTGCGAGCCGATCGAGGGCGTCGCCATCCTCGAGATGGACTTCATGGACGATGCCGCGCCCGATGCGCTGATCGAAGCGCTGGGAAGCGCGCCCGATCTCGTCATTTCGGACATGGCGGCGAATACCGTCGGCCACCCGCAGACCGATCATCTCCGCACGATCGGCCTCGCCGAGACCGCCGCCGATTTCGCGGTCCAAAATCTGCAACCCGGCGGCGCCTTTGTGGCGAAAGTTTTTGCGGGCGGTGCCGACCGCGAACTGTTGACTGTCCTCAAGCGGAATTTCGCGACGGTGAAGCATGCCAAGCCGCCGGCAAGCCGAAAGGGGTCGCCCGAACTTTATGTGATCGCGCAGGGGTTCAAGGGACGCGGCGAGGACGCGGCCGCCGGCTGAAGAATGGCCGTCACGCTGCGATGGCGGCTTTGGGGTGGGAAGCGGACGCTATGGTCGGCCGCGTCCTTTGACTTGATAGACATACTCGCCGACGATGTGATTATCCCATCCCATTGCAATAATCTCTTCGCGAGTAGCGTCCCGTCCACCGGCGATCGAAATATTCAACGATTTCACGACATAGTCCGGCGGACCCTCCAGTCGGTCTGGAGCGCCTTGATTTAAGTGTAACGGCGAAACGTAGACGGTGTCGCATTCGTCGCAAAGAAGAACAAGGGTCTGACCATCTCCGCAAAGATAGAAGCCTACCCAGCCCTGCTGGTCGCAGAAATCGCAGGCGCCGGAATGTATCATCGTGCTGGTCTTCATCACGATAGATTGCCCCACCACCGCAATGTCCGCAATCGGTCGGCTTCAGACCTTCGTCACCCGGACTTGATCCGGGATCGATCCTGGCGACGGTGCGGGATGGGCGCCGGACCCGGTCGGGAGCGACCAGGATGGAGGGGGTTCAAATGGCTCTCCCGCTTCGTCATTGCCAATTCCCGATCAATGCCTCTATCCTCGACGGGTGTTTGATTGGCCGGGGGAAATCATATGCGTAGCGGCGTTGCATCGCTGACCATCCTGTCACTCCTGCTCGCTTCGTGCGGCAGCGGCGACGGCAGTCTCGGCAGCGGACCCGTCACGGTAACACCCACGCCCTCGCCGACACCAACCCCCACGCCGACCTCCGGCTGCGGCCTGTCCGCGCGCCAATCGTTCGTGAAAGCGGTGATCGACGAATGGTATCTCTTCCCGAACGATGTCGCGACGAACGTCAACCCGGCGAGTTTCACCGACGTCCAGAGCTATATCGATGCGCTCGTCGCCCCCGCGCGGGCGCTGAACAAGGACCGCTATTTCACCTACATCACCTCGATCGCCGAGGAAGAAGCCTTCTTCACCAACGGATCGAGCGCGGGTTTCGGGGTGCGGTTGTCCTATGATCCGACGGTCCAGCGCGTGATCATCGCCGAGGCATATGAGAATGCGCCCGCGCTCGCCGCGGGGATCGACCGCGGCACGCAGATCGTCGGCATCGGAACCAATGCGTCGAACGTCCGCACGATTGCGAACATCGTCGCCAGCGGCGGGACGCAGGGCATCACCGATGCGCTGGGGCCGAGCGATCCCGGGGTGACCCGCGTCCTGCGGATCGTCGAGCCCGGCGGCGGGACGCGCGACGTGTCGGTGGCGAAGGCGGACTATGACCTCGATCCGATCTCCGATCGCTATGGCGCGAAGGTCATCACCGAGGGCGGGCATAAGTACGGCTATGTGAATCTGCGCACCTTCATCAGTTCGGCCGATCCCCAGCTCCGCGCCGCCTTCCTCAATTTCCGCAACCAGGGCGTGACCGACGTCATCGTCGATCTGCGCTACAATGGCGGCGGTCTCGTTTCGACCGCCGAGCTGTTCGGCGACCTTCTGGGCGGCAACCGCTCGACGAGCGAAATCTTCTCGCAGACCAACTTCCGCTCATCGAAATCGGCTGAGAATGAGCGCCATTTCTTTGCGCCGCAGCCCGAATCGATCGCCCCGACGCGCATCGCCTTCATCGGCACTGGGTCGACGGCGTCGGCAAGCGAACTGGTGATCAACGGCATGCTTCCCTGGCTCGGCACCAATATGACGCTGGTCGGCAGCAACACCTATGGCAAGCCCGTCGGCCAGATCGCGCTAGACAAGGCGTCGTGCGACGACCGCATGCGCGTGATCGCCTTCTCGACCGGCAACGCGCTCAGCAGCGGCGATTATTTCAACGGTCTTGCGTCGAAGATCGGCAACAGCTGCGCGGCGGGCGACGACCTGGGCTTCCCGCTCGGCGATCCGCGCGAGGCCTCGGTCCGCGCCGCCATCGACTTCCTTGCCGGCAATGCCTGCGCGACGCGCATCACCGCCACGGCGGGGGCCGGCGCCAGCGCGCAGGGCAGCCGCGTGCGCTTCGCCGCCGAACCCGAGATGCTGGTACCCGCGAACCCGCGCGCGGCGCAGCGCGAGTTGCCAGGCCTTTTCTGACGCGGTCCGGTTCCGGGAGAATCGGGGCGACCCGGCTTTGCCGATTGCCTGATTCCGCACGCCGTCCTAGACCTCGGGCCGGTGCCCTGAGTGGAGGAATGGACAGTGAGTGACGCGAGCGAAGCGACCGAAATCTATATCGGCCTTGGCGGGGGTGGGGCACAGGACGGGCCGCGCCAGTCGCTGGTGCTGAAGCGCGCAAACCGCCACGGACTGATCGCCGGCGCCACCGGCACCGGCAAGACGGTGACCCTGCAGGGGCTTGCCGAGGGATTTTCGGCGGTCGGCGTCCCGGTGTTCGTCGCCGATGTGAAGGGCGACCTTGCGGGTATGGCGATGGCGGGCAGCCCGACCGCGAAGACGCACGAGATTTTTGCCGCCCGCGCCGCCGAGATTGGCGACACCGACTGGGCCTATCATGACAATCCGGTGATTTTCTGGGACCTGTTCGGCGAGCAGGGGCATCCGATCCGCACCACCATTTCCGAAATGGGGCCGCTGTTGCTCGCGCGGCTGATGGGGCTCAACGAGGTGCAGGAAGGGGTGCTTGCGATCGCGTTCCGCGTCGCCGACGAACAGAATCTGCTGCTCCTCGACCTCGGCGACCTGCAGGCGATGCTCGCCTGGTGCGCCGAAAATGCCGACGAGCTCACGACCAAATACGGCAATGTGTCGAAAGCCACGGTGGGCACGATCCAGCGCCAGTTGCTGACGCTCGAAAGTCAGGGCGGCGACCATTTCTTCGGCGAGCCCGCGCTCGACATCCAGGACATGATCCGCCTCGACGACAATGGCCGCGGTTATGTGAATATCCTCGCCGCCGACAAGCTGATGGCGAGCCCGAAGCTCTATGCAACCTTCCTGCTCTGGCTGCTGAGCGAGATGTTCGAGACGCTTCCCGAGGTCGGCGACCCCGACAAGCCGAAGCTCGTCTTCTTCTTCGACGAGGCGCATCTGCTGTTCGACGATGCCCCGCCCGCGCTGACCGACAAGATCGAACAGGTCGTTCGCCTGATCCGGTCGAAGGGCGTGGGCGTCTATTTCGTCACGCAGAACCCGATCGACGTCCCCGAGGATGTCGCGGCGCAGCTCGGCAACCGGGTCCAGCACGCGCTCCGCGCCTTCACGCCGCGCGATCAGAAGGCGGTCAAGGCCGCCGCCGACACCTTCCGCCCGAACCCCAAGGTGAATGTCGAGCGTGAGATCACCGAACTCAAGGTCGGCGAGGCGCTGGTTTCGCTGCTGATGGCCGACGGCGCGCCGTCGCCGGTCGAACGGACGCTGATCAAACCGCCTTGCTCGCGCGCGGGGCCGCTCGACGCCAAGGAGCGTGCGATCATCAAGTCGATCTCGCCCGTCGCCGACAAATATGACACGCCGGTCAATCGCGAGAGCGCCGAGGAATTGCTCGCCGCCAAGGCCGAACAGGCACAGGCGGCGGCGATCGAGGCCAAGGCGCAGGCCGAGGCCGACAAGCAGGCCGCGATTGCCGCGAAGGAAGAGGCGAAGCGCAAGGCGGCCGAGGAGCGTGTTCGCATCCAGCAGGAAAAGGCGGCGGCGCGCGAGGCCGCCAAGCCGTCGATGGCCGACAAGATGATCCAGTCGGCGGCGCGCTCGGCGGCGACCAGCCTTGGCCGGCAGGTCGCGGGCAAGTTCGGCGGCCAGTTGATGCGCGGGATTCTGGGCAGCCTGTTCAAATGAGCCCCCGGTGAATCCGGCGGACGCGGCGTCGATGGAGGCGAGCCTGATCGCCGCTGCCGACGTCGATATCCGCCTGCCTCTCTTCGGCCGCTTCTTCGCGGCCTTTCCCGAACGCCGCGCGAGCTTCATCTCGGTCGATGCCGCCTCGCGGCGGATGACCGACGAGACGCTGCAGATGATGGCCGGGCTGGCAAAAGGCGAGGGATGGGTGTGGCCGCTCGTCGCCGAACTGGTCTTCACCCATCGCAGCTATGGCGCGTTTCCGATCGCCGAATATGACGTCTTCATCGACCTGACGGTCGAGGAATTGGGCGTGGCGGCGGGGACGGCATGGACCCCCGAAGCCGCGTCGGCGTGGCAACATCATGCCGGCGCGCTCAAGGCGATGATTCGCAAGGCGCGCGCCGAATGGAAAGATGCGATGCCCGCCGGTGCGCCGCAACTCGCGGAGTAGGGTCTCCAAATCCGTCACCCCGCCTGCGCGGGGATGACGAAAGAGGGAGGATCTACTTTCCCTTCAGCCAGGCCGCGACTTCGCCCTTGATGCGCGGGCGGCTGACGCTGCGCTCCTTCAGGCTCGCGATCGTCTTGTCATAGGGTTTGCGCGCGTCCGCAGGGAGCGGCGCGGCCATCGCCTCGAGCTTCGCAATCATCGCCGGGTCGTTCGACCAGGCCGCGAGGCCCGCGACGAAGCGCGCGCGCGCCGAGGCGTCGATCAGGCTGTCGACCGCGGCACGGTTCGCCTGCGCGAAATCGACCGCCAGTTCGGCGTGGTTGCGCGCCACGGCGCCGATGATCGCGGCGCTGGTGGTCTTGCCGGGCTCGTCGGTGAGCGCGAGATCGAGCGCGCGCCGGGCGAGGGCGGCATCCTTCGCATTGCCGAGCAGCGTGTAAAAGGTCCCGCGTTCGACCGCCGATTTCGACGCCTTCGCCATGGCGCGCAGCTTGTCCCATTCGGCGGCGCTCGCATTCGATGCGACGATGCCGAGCCAGCGCGATTTCAGCGGGCCGTCGAGCGCGGCGGGATTCTTGTCGAGCGCGGCGAAGCGGCGGCGCGCCTCGGCGAGCACCGTCGCATCGCCCATCGTCCCGAGCGCGCCGATAAGCTCCGACCGCAGGATGCTGTCGAGTGCGGGCTCGCCGGCGCGGGCATCGAAGCCGAGGCGCGCCATGGCCGGCGCCAGCGCCGCACCGCCGCGTGCCGCGATCCTTTTCTGCACGGCGGGCTGGTCGTCGAAATAGCCGTAGAGCGTCTCGTACCGTCCCGCGACATCGCCGATCACCTTCGGATTGGCATTCGCCGGGGCTGCTGCGAGCAGGTCGAGCGCCGCGCCCATCGGCTGGTAGCCGGCATTGGCGAGCGCGAAATTGTCGCCGAGCAACCCGAGCTGGTCGATCGGCGCGAGGCTGGCGAAGCGGCCGCGCAGCGCGGCGAGCGCGGCGGGCGAATAGAGCGTGCGGTAATAGCCCGCCTGGCCCTTGTTGATCAGCACCGGGCCGCAGCCCGGCAGCGTCAGCGAACCGGCGCCGCCGCCGATGACCTGCCGGGCGATGGCACCGTCGCTGGCGCTTGCAAGGACCGGCACCTGCCAGCGGCGCTTTTCGCCCTCGATGCTGCCCTTGCGATCGCGCGAGAATTCGCCCTGCGTCAGCGCGACCGTCGTGTTGCCGCCCGCGCAGGTGATGGCGCCGACGCGGATCAGCGGGATGCCGGGCTGGTTGGTGAAGTCATGCGCTATCGCGGTGAGGCCCTTGGCACCCGCCGCCTCGACCGCGTTCCACAGATCGTCGGTGCGCGTGTTCGCATATTTATGCTCTGCCATATAGGCGCGCAGGCCATTCCGCCACACGTCGGCGCCGGCATAGGCCTCGAGCATCGTGATCACCGCCTCGCCCTTCTGGTAGGTGATGGCGTCGAAGGCCTGGTTGGTGTCCTCGACCGTCCGGATCTTCTGGACGATCGGGTGCGTCGTCGCGAAGGCGTCGAGGGCCATGGCGCGCTCGCGGCCGTCGACGCGGCCGAGCAAAGGCTGCCAGTCGGGATGGAAATGGTCGCTCGCCTTGGTTTCCATCCAGCTTGCGAAGCCTTCGTTGAGCCAGAGGTCGTCCCACCACGCCATGGTCACGAGATCGCCGAACCACTGGTGCGCGACCTCGTGCGCCTGCACCGAATAGATGTCTTGCCGGGTCGCCTCGCTGGTGATCTTCGGATCATCGAGCAGGATGCGCTCGAAGGTGAAGATCGCGCCCCAATTCTCCATCGCGCCGAAAAATTGCGACTGGCCGGGGCCGGCGACATTGTCGAGCTTGGGCAGCGGATAGGGCTGGCCGAAATAGTCCGCGTAGTAAGTCAGCAGCGGCGCGAGGCTGTCGAGCGCGAAGCGCGCCTGTTCGCCCGAGCCCTTCGGCGCAACGATGCCGACTTCGGCGCCGCTCTCGCTCTTCTTTGCCAACCGCTCGAAATCGCCGGTCGCGAAGAAGAGCAGATAGGAGGACATTTTGGGCGAGGTCTGGAAGGTCACTTTCTTCTTGCCGCCTGCCACCGGCGTCTCGCTCGCGGCCGGCATGTTGCTCACCGCAAGATCGCCGGCGGGGACGGTCGCCGACAGGGTGAAGGTCGCCTTGTAGCTCGGCTCGTCGAAGCTGGGGACGAAGCGCCGCGCATCGGGCGCCTCGAACTGGGTGAACAGCCCGCGCGTCTCCGCGCCCGTCGTCTTGTCGGGATAGTCGAGCGCGAACAGGCCGTTTGCCTGCGTGCCGATCACGCCGGTGTAGCGCGTGGCGAGGCGATAGGTGCCCGGCGCGATCGTTGCGGGCGCGGTGAAGGTCGCGGTCTGCGCGTCGGCATCGACCTTGACGGTCAGCGGGATCACCCTGCCGTCGGGACCGGTGAGCGTCGCTTCGGCGAAGCTCAGGTCGAGCGCGTTCAGCGTCAGCGTCGCCGAGGGTTCGTAAAGTTCGATATCGATGCTCGCCTCGCCCGCGAAGCGCAGCGCCTTCGCATCGGGTGTCACGCTGATATCGTAATGCAGCGGGCGCGCGATGCGGGGCAGCTGGCTCGGTACGCTCGCGTCGAGTGGCGCGCCTGTCGGTGCAGGCATCAGCGGTGCGGGCGGCGCGGCGGATTGCACGGGCGGCTGCGCCGCGCAGGCGGCGAGAGCGAGGGCCGAAACGGCGGCGGCGAAAAGGTGGCGAGTCGAATAGGTCATGGCTGCGATCCCCGGATTATGATCTGGCGGGCGCTACGCCCATGCCATGCCCGTTACAACGCATCCTTTCGGCAAGCGGTCCATGGCTCTCGACAGACGGCAAAAACTGGGGCAGCTTTGGTTTCATGACAAAACCTATATTGCCTGGAGAGGTAGCCGCCGCCGTCGTCGATCCGGTCGCTTATGGCGAATGGGACGGGCTTCATCAGCAACTCGCGTGGGCGCGCGCCAATGTGCCGCTCGGCATTGCCGAAAATCCCGATCACGATCCTTTCTGGCTCGTGACGCGCCACGCCGATATCATGGCGATCAGCCGCGATCCGCAGCGCTTTGCGAACGGCATCCGCCCGACCGTGCTGACGAATCGCGACGGCGAGGCGCTGGCGCGCGCTGCGACGCCGGGGGGCGACGGGCACCTGATCCGTTCGCTGGTCCAGATGGATGCCCCCGATCATATGAAATACCGCCTGCTGACGCAGAGCTGGTTCATGCCCAAGAATCTGAAGATCGTCGAAGACCGCATCCGTCATCTGGCCCGCGAAACGGTCGATGCGATGCTCGCGGGCGACAGCGAGATCGACTTCGCGCGCGATGTCGCGGCGCATTACCCGCTGCGTGTGATCATGGACATATTGGGCGTGCCGCGCGAAGACGAGCCGCGCATGCTGATGCTGACGCAGCAATTGTTCGGATCGACCGACCCCGAACTCAATCGCAACAAGATGGAAATCACGAGCGCCGAACAGGCGATCGCGATGCTCCATTATGTGATCGCCGATTTCGAAAATTATTTTCGCGAACTGACCGCCGACCGGCGGAGCAATCCCCGCGAGGATATTGCAACGGTCATCGCCAACGCAATGGTCGGCGGCGAGCAGATCCCGGACCGCGAACTCGCCGGCTATTATATGATCATCGCGACCGCGGGGCATGATACGACCAGCGCATCGACCGCGGCGGCGATCATGGAGCTGGCGAAGAATCCGGCGCTGTTCGAGCGTTTTCAGAATGCGGAGAGCGACAAGGCCGGGCTGATCGAGGAGGCGATCCGCTGGGCGACGCCGGTCCAGCATTTCATGCGCAGCGCGAAGGAGGATGCCGAGATCGGCGGGCAGACGATTCGCGAAGGCGACTGGCTGATGCTGAACTATGTTTCGGCCAATCGCGACGAGGGGGTGTTCGGCGACCCGTTCGCGTTCGACCCCGACCGCGAGAAGAACCAGCAGATCGCCTTCGGGTTTGGCGCGCACGTCTGCCTCGGCCAGCATCTCGCGCGGATGGAAATGCGGATATTGATGGAAGAACTGTTGCCGCGGCTGAAAAGCCTCGAGCTCGCGGGCGAACCGGCGCGGGTCGAATCGGTCTTCGTCGGCGGGCTGAAACGCCTGCCGATCCGGTTCGAGGCCGCCTGACGCGCTTTTGTCGCGTCGCTGAAGGAACAAACCCTTGTCGGCCGCGTTTCGGGGCGGCTTACAAAGGAGTTTGTGATGTTCTCGCTCAAAAAGGCTGCCGTCTCGATTGCCGCCGCTTCGATGGTTCTGTCGCCGGTCGCCGCTACCGCTGCCCCTGCGCTGGACGGCGCGCGCGCGGTCTCGACAAGCGAAGGCCGGAACCAACTCGGTGGCGGCGACTGGCTGCCCGCGATTCTGGCGCTGGTAATCATCGCCGGCGGAGTCTGGCTGGCGGTCGATGGCGACAACGACAGCCCGGTCAGCCCGTAAAGCGCGGCGAGCTGCCTCGGCTAGATTTTCTCGTTCGGGAAAAAGCGCGCGATCACGTCGCTCGCAAGCCGCGCGGGGCGCAGCGTTTCGGCGTCGATGCAGCACCAGCTCGACTTGACCTCGGCGAGCACGTCCTCGCCGCGCTTGATGATCGTTTCGTAAAAGGCGCGTGCGCCCTGTACCTTTTCCAGGATCACGGTCGCGATAACCTGATCGTCGAGAAAGGCCGGGCGGCGATAGGTGATCTCGTGCTTCAGCGCGACCCACAGATGCGCCGCCACCGCGTCGGGCGGCGCGATCTTGCGCCAGTGCGCGAGAACCGCGTCCTGCACCCAGCTCAGATAATGGGCGTTGTTGACGTGCCCCATGAAGTCGATCGCTTCGGCGCCGACGGCGATGGAATGATCGTGCGGGAGCGATGCGGTGGTCATGACGTTGACACTAGTGTCAACAATTCGTGACGGAAAGATGAAATGTGGGGATTTTCTGTTTCCGGTGCCGCTTCCGCTGTCATCCGGCGAAAGCTCATCCCCGTCCGCGATACGGCGCGACGCCCTGATCGGGGAGCCACAGTCCCTCGGGCGGCGCGCCCGATTGCCAGAAGACGTCGATCGGAATGCCGCCGCGCGGATACCAGTAACCGCCGATGCGCAGCCAGCGGGGGCGCATTTCGTCGAACAGGCGGCGGCCGATGCCGACGGTGCAATCCTCGTGGAATCCGGCATGATTGCGGAACGAGCCGAGAAAGAGCTTGAGGCTCTTCGATTCGACGATCGTCTCGCCCGGCGCGTAGTCGATCACCAGATGCGCGAAATCGGGCTGGCCGGTGACCGGGCAGAGCGAGGTGAATTCGGGCGCCGCGAAGCGGACCAGATAGAGGTCGCCGGGGCGCGGATTGGGTACATAATCGAGCGTCGCGGCCTCGGGCGAGGCAGGCAGTTCGCTGGATTGGCCAAGATGTTTCGGTTTGAGCGGAGGATGGCTGGAATCGGACATTGAAACCGTCTAGGGCCCGGCGCGGTGTTTGTCATCCTGCGCGACGGCGCCGACGACGCAGCGCCGGCGGTGCGGGATCGATTCGGCAGCGCCGCAGAGTGATGGTTTCGGGATCGCGGATTCAAGAATGACGGTGCGGACGAACGGGCGGAAAGACAAGACGGCTCGGCTGTCGCTGGCGGCGCTGGCGGCATCGCTGATGGCGGGTGCGATCCCGGCCGCGATGGCGCAGGCCGACCAGCCGGCGCCTGCTCCGACCCCGGCGCCGTCCTCGACCTTCCGCCTTCCGCCGAGCGACGACGGTCGCAGCCCGGGCGTGCAGGGGCCCGCCGACAACGGTCTCGCGCCG
>JAEWIL010000143.1 GCA_023387085.1 Pseudomonadota bacterium
CGCGCTCGCGGCGCACCAGCGTTTCGAGCCGCTCCTGATTGACCGGGTCGAGCCCCGAGAAAGGCTCGTCGAGTACGATCAGGTCGGGGGCGTGGACGATCGATCCGATCAGCTGGACCATCTGCGCCATGCCCTTCGACATCTTGCGGATCTTTTCGTCGATCACGCGTTCGAGCCCGAGCTCGGTCATGAAGGTCGCGGCGCGGCGGCGGCCCTCGGACCAGTCGAGCCCGCGCAGCGCGCCCATGAAGGCGATTGCCTCGCGCGCCTTCATTCCCGGATACAGCCCCCGCTCCTCGGGAAGATAGCCGATGCGGTGGCGCACCGTCTGCGGCTTGTGCCCGCCTAGCAGCCTGCTCGTCCCCTCATCGGGATCGATGATGCCCAGCGTCATGCGCAGGCTGGTCGTCTTGCCCGCGCCATTGGGGCCGAGCACGCCATAGATGCTCCCCGCGGGAACGCTGAGGTCGACATGATCGACCGCCTTGAACGCGTCGAAATATTTGGTGAGGCCGGTCGCCTCGACGCTGAAATCGGTCAAGCTGTGGTCCCTGCGATGGATGTTGCCGGACTATGGCACGAAGATATTGTTCCCGTATAGAGCGCCAATGGTTGCCGAAGCCTTGCCCCCGATCGACGACATGCTGGAGCAAAGACTCGAGGCGGTCGCGCGCGCGCATGGCTTTGCCGCGTTCGGGATCGCGCGCGCCGATGCTGCGCCCGAAACCGCGGCGCGGCTGAACCAGTGGCTCGCCGACGGCTGTCACGGCGACATGATCTGGATGGAAAGCCGCGCGGCGCAGCGCGGCTCGCCGCAAGGGCTGTGGCCCGAGGTGCGGTCGGTGATCGCCCTAGGGATGAGTTACGCCCCCGAACAGGATCCGCTGGCGCTCGCGGAGGTTCCCGATCGCGGTCGGATATCGGTCTATGCGCAGGGCGCCGACTATCATGACGTCGTCAAGCGTGCGCTGAAGGCGGTCGCGCGCTGGCTCGTCGCCGAGGCGCCGCGTGCCGAGGTCAAGGTGTTCGTCGACACCGCGCCGGTTATGGAAAAGCCGCTGTCGGTCGCGGCGGGACTCGGCTGGCAGGGCAAGCATACGAACATGGTCAGCCGCGAGCATGGGAGCTGGCTGTTTCTCGGTGCGATCTACACGACGCTCGACCTGGCGCCGTCGGCGCCGGTGCGCGACCGTTGCGGAAGCTGCGTGGCGTGTCAGGATGCCTGCCCGACCGCAGCTTTTCCCGCGCCCTATCGCCTCGATGCGCGGCGCTGCATTTCCTATCTCACGATCGAGCATGACGGACCGATCCCCGTCGAATTCCGCCGTCCGATGGGCAACCGTATCTATGGCTGCGACGATTGTCTCGCCGTCTGTCCGTGGAACAAGTTCGCCGACACCGCCGCGCGCCACCGCGCCTTCCTGCCGCGCGCCGAGCTGGCCGCGCCGTCGCTCGCCGATCTGCTCGCGCTCGACGATGCCGGTTTCCGGCAGGTCTTCGCCGGATCGCCGATCAAGCGCATCGGCCGGAACCGCATGGTGCGCATTGCGGCGATCGCGGCGGGCAACAGCGGCGATTCGCGGTTCCGCGCGCGCCTCGAGCAACTCGCCGGCGATGTATCATCGATGGTCGCCGACGCGGCAATCTGGGCGCTTGGCGAACTGACGTCGTGACGACGCCGGCTTGGCGCGGTTATTTCCGCAATGCCGCGACGCAGCTGTCGACATTGGCGTCGCGCCCTTCGGGGGTGCGCGCGTCGACATGGGTCGCGACCGGCTCGGCGCCCTGCTTCGGCGCATAATAATAGATGTCGAGGATGCACGGGGTGCCGGCGAACTGCAGCTTGCGGCCCATGCCTTCCTTCACGTCGAGCCGCGGCTTGCCGAACAGCGACAGCGCGGCGTTCGCGCTATGGCCGACCAGGCTGTTGTTCTGGGTGATCCGCGGGGCGGCCGGCGGCGGTACGGGTCGCACCGAAGGCTGCGTGGGGCGCGGGACGGCGGTCGTGCCGCATCCGCCCAGCGTTGCGGCGAGCGCGGCAACGGCGATCAACCTCGAATATCTCGTCATTTTTCCCCGTTTCGCAGATGCAACAGGTGGACGGCCATAGCGGCGCTCGCGATGGGCGCCAACAGATTGGCGACGGGCACCAGGAAGATTGCGGCGGACAGCGCGCCGAGCGACCAGCGCGCGCCGCGCGCCAGGCGGGAGCGGTCGGGATGCCGGGCGAGCACCATCGCCTCCAGATCGCGGCCGAGCAGCGCGGCGTTGATCGCGAAGGCGAGCAGCGGCGCCCCGATCGCGGTGAAAAGCAGCGGAATGTAGAGGGGGACCGCGATCAGGTTCACCGCGACAAGGCGGCCGACCGACGCGAGCCCGAGGCGAAGGCTTTTCGCGAAACTCACCGGCACCGCGCGCGCCGCGGCGGCTGGATAATGCCGCCCCTCGACATCGGCGACGATGCCGTCGGCGAACAGCCCGACGACGAGGATCGCGACGGCGCGGAACAACAGCCAGCTACCCGCGACGAGCAGCAGGGCGACGAGCACCCCCGCCATGTCGAGTTCGGCGCCGCGCAACCAGTTCCAGTGTTCGAGCGCCCAGCGCACCGCGAAAAAGATCGCCGCGCCCGCGACCGCGAAAACCAGCAGCGTCAGCGCGAGACTCGCCGCCAGAACGCGCAGCACGCGCGGATGGGGTAGATCCTTCAAGGCGAGCAGCAGGGCGTGGACGGCGCGGGCCATGCCCCAGGGATGGCGCGTCGGTGCGCCGCGCGTCAAGCCTCTCACCCGGCTCCTTCGTCACCCCGCACTCGATCCGGGGTCCATTCTTCGGCCGTGACGACGGATGCCGGATCAAGTCCGGCATGACGAAGGAGGGTCGGCTCGTTGCTGCGCTTGCGTTGGCGCGCCGCCCCCCGTAAAGGCGCGCGCAGCTTTTCCCATACAGCACAGGAATTTTCATGGCCTCCACCGCCCGTTTCGATGTCGTTGCGATCGGCAACGCGATTGTCGACGTTCTTGCCCGCGCCGACGATGCGCTGATCGAGGCCGAGGGCTTGACCAAGGGGTCGATGCGGCTGATCGACGCGGCCGAGGCCGAACGGCTTTATGCCGCGATGGGACCGGCAGTCGAAGTGTCGGGCGGCTCGGCCGCGAATACGCTCGCGGGCATGGCGGCGCTCGGCGAACGCTGCGCCTTCATCGGCCAGGTCGCCGACGACCAGCTCGGCCATGTCTTCACCCACGATCTGCGCGCGCTTGGCGTCTCCTACGAGACCCCTGCCCTCAAGGAGGGCGCGCCGACCGCGCGCTGCCTGATCCTCGTCACCCCGGACGGCCAGCGGACGATGAACACCTTTCTCGGCGCGAGCCATTTGCTCGAACAGGCTATGATCGACGAAGCGTGGATCGCCGATAGCGAGATTCTCTACCTCGAGGGCTATCTGTGGGATCCCGAACTGTCGCGGGCGGCGATGCGGCGCGCGATCGACGTCTCGCGCGGCGCGGGACGCAAGGTCGCCTTCACCCTGTCCGACGCCTTCATCATCGACCGCCACGGCGCCGATTTCCGCGCGTTGATCGCCGAGGGGCTGTTCGACATATTGTTCGCGAACGAGGTCGAAATCCAGGCGCTCGCGGAAACGGTCGATTTCGAGGCGGCGGTCGCGAAGATTGCGCCGCAGGTCCCGCTGCTCGTCGTGACGCGCGGATCTCACGGCGCGATCGCGCTGCAGGGCGGCGAGCGCACCGAAGTGCCCGCCGAGCCGATTGACACCGTCGTCGACACTACCGGTGCCGGCGACCTCTTCGCCGCCGGCTTCCTGTCGGGTCTCGCCGACGGGCGGTCGATCCACGACTGCCTGACCATGGGCGCGGTGTGCGCGCGAGAGATCATCGCGCAGGTCGGCCCGCGCGCGCAGACCGACCTCAAGGCCGCAGTCGCCAAACGCCTCGGCTAGGAACTTTCGGGGCGGTTCCGCGTCCTGTGCTTGCATGAAGCACAGGAGGTCCGAATCATGGCCGACGAAATTCATACGACGCGCGATCCCGACGGGACGACGCATACGACCACGGTAATCGACCGCGCGCCGCGGCGCGGCGGCGGGGTCGGCATAGGGTTGATCTTTCTGGTCGCAATCCTGATCGCCGCCTTTTTAGCGTTCCAGTTTCTTGCAAATGACAGGGCCGAAAGCGGCGCAATTACCGACGCGGCGCAGAAGGTCGGCGATGCGGCGCAAGATGTCGGCGACGCAGCCCGGAAGGCCGTCGACTGACGGTCAGGCTGCCGCCGTCTCGGGATGCTTGCGGAACAGGGCGCGGTCGGCGGGGCCGAAGCCACGGGTCCATATCAGCCACGCGTAGATCCCGAGAATGACCGGAACGCCGATCAGCAGTTCGGCCCATTCGGGAAGCTGGGTGGCGCACCAGCCGAGGACCGCCGCACCCGCCGTCGCCCATACGAGCGCCCAGCGCAGGCTGTTGACCGGCGCGCCGAGGACGTGCGCGAGCAGCCGCGCCTTGACCACCGATGCAAAGCCGAGCGCGAGCATCAGCGCGAGCGCGACGGCGGCCGCATAATAGATGGGATCGAGGCCCATCGACCGCGCGACGAGGATGAGCGTCACGCTGAACACCGCCTGCAGCGCGAGCGTCGCGAGGCTGATGAGCAAATTGCGATGGCGCGCGACATAGACGAGCGCGGCTTCGCTGACGACGGCGGTCGCTGCGACGACCTCGGCCGCGAGCAGGAAGGCGAGTGCGCCCGAGCCGCTCACGAATTGCGGGCCGACAAGACCCATGACCGCCTCGCCCGGAATCCCGAGCGCGAGCGCTATGCCCGCCTGCGCGGCGATAATCCAGAAGCCCACCTGGCTGACTTGTGCGGCGACTGCGGCGAGCTTGTTTTCGGCAAGATTGCGCGTGATGACGGGGCCGAGGATGGGCTCGAAACTGGTCTTCAGCTTCTGCGGCAGCGAGGCGACCTGCTGCGCCAT
>JAEWIL010000150.1 GCA_023387085.1 Pseudomonadota bacterium
CGCCTGCGCCGCGCCGCGGCGGCCGACGGCGCGCGCGCGGGCGAGGTGGTGCTCGACCTGCCGCTGCATCGTCGCCGCCTCGCGCCTTACGGTCTGCGCGAGCTCGCTCTCCGACCCCGTCGCGCTGTTGACGAGTACGGTGAGCGGAGTCTTCAAGGCGTGCGCAAGATTGCCCGCGTGCAATCGTGCCTCTTCGGCCTGTTTCTCGTTATGCGCGAGCAACGCATTGAGTTCTTCGACCATCGGCTGCACCTCTAGCGGCAGCGGCGCGGTGACGCGGCGGTTCTGCCCGCCGCGCATCGCCGCGATCGCGCGGCGGATCTGGCGGAGGGGCAGCAGGCCGTAGAAGGTCTGGAGCGTGGCGAGGATGATGAGCCCGAGCCCGAGCAACGCAAGGCTGGGGATCAGCGTCGCCCGCACCGCCCGGATCTGGAGATCGAGTGCGTCACGCGACTGCGCGATCTGGAAGCGCCAATTGGTCTGGCTGCCCGGCAGGATAACGTTGCGTTCGAGAACGCGCAGTTCCTCGTCGGGAAACTGATTGCTGTTATAGGTGTGAAGCGCGTTATCGACATGCTCGTGCGGCGGCCGCAGCGTGCGTTCCCACAAGGACCGCGAACGATAGGGTTCCTGCCCGCCGCCGCTGATCTGCCAATACAGGCCGCTATAGGGCTCGAGAAACCGCTGGTCTCCGAGCGGCTCGATCAGCCGCACTTCGCCATCGGGCCCGATCTCCGATGACCGGATCATCGCGATCAGCACATATTCGAGGCTCGAATCGAAATTGCGCGTGATCGCGCCGGTGAGCACGCGGTCGAGCGCATAACCGCCGCCGATCAACAGCACCGAAATCCAGATCGTCGCGATGGCGATCATGCGCCGCGTGAGCGAGCCGGTGATCCGGCTGGTCAGCGCCGCAGGCTTCACCTCCGTCTCGGTCCCGACGGACGGGGCGCCGGCTTCGGCCATCGGGGTGCGTCAGTCCTGCGGATCGTCGAGCTGATAGCCAAGGCCGCGGATCGTCGTGATGATGTCGGCCCCCAGCTTTTTGCGAATACGCGTCACGAACACCTCGATCGTATTCGAATCGCGGTCGAAATCCTGATCGTAGATATGTTCGATCAGCTCGGTGCGCGAGACGACCTTGCCCTTGTGATGAAGCAGGTACGAAAGGAGCTTATACTCCTGCGCGGTCAGCTTCACCGGCGCGCCGCTCAGCGTAACCCGGCCCGAGCGCGTATCGAGGCGCACGTCGCCGGCGATCAGCTCGCTCGACGCATTGCCCGCCGCACGGCGGATCAACGCACGCAAACGGGCGATCAGTTCCTCGGTCTGGAACGGCTTGGCGAGATAATCGTCCGCACCCGCGTCGAGCCCGGCGACCTTGTCCGACCAACTATCGCGCGCGGTCAGGACAAGCACCGGGAAATTCCGCTTTTCCTTCCGCCAGCGATCGAGCACCGTGAGGCCGTCGATTTCGGGCAGGCCGAGGTCGAGGATCGCGGCATCGTAATTTTCGGTCGAGCCCAGGAAATGCCCGTCCTCGCCGTCGGTTGCGAGATCGACGGCATAGCCCGCCCCTTCCAGCGTCGCCTTCAGCTGCGGGCCCAGCGTGGGTTCGTCCTCGACAATCAAAATCCGCATTCAGACGCCTTTCCTCTGCGTGCCGAGCGGCGCCGGCCGCTCTGCATGAGCTCATGTATCAAGTCCGAACGCCCATCGCAAAATCTCGTTGCGACGGCCATCCCAAGCTAGCGAATATCAGGGTTTGCGGCCGACGATCCGGCCGGTTCGGGCGTCGACATAGACGACCACAACCTGCGAGCCGTCCATGAATTTCAGCGCGTAAATCATCCGGCCGGCGTCGAATTGCGGTCCGCCGAGATAGGTCATGCCGCTGTAGGGCGGGCGCGATTTCACTTCGGCGATCAGCCGGTTGAGCGGAATGACTTGCCCTTGTGCGGCGGCTTCGCGCAAATTGTCCTGGTCGCGATCGCCACGCGCAGCGGCGGGCACGCCGGCGGCGAGCAGCGAAGCGGAAACAAATGCGATGGTCAGAGTGCGGATCATGCCCATGCCCTAGTGCGAACGCATTGAATAGGCGATGAATGAGCGGCCGGCTACAAGCCGCGCACGCCGCCGAGACATTTCGCGACCGTTGCGGGGGATGGAATGGTGGGCGCGACAGGGATTGAACCTGTGACCCCACCCGTGTGAAGGGTGTGCTCTACCGCTGAGCTACGCGCCCATTCCAATGCCGACCGAAGAGCGATGCTTCCGAAAGCCGGACGGCCATAGCCGCTCGCGCCGGTAATGCAACGCCCATTCGCCGAATTTTCACCCACAAATGCAAATCGAGCCGCAGCTTGCGCCACGGCTCGAGATGATTTCACCAAAAGGCGCCGTCGAGCTTAGTTGACGGCGTCCTTGAGGGCCTTGCCGGCCTTGAACTTCGGCTGGTTCGACGCCGCGATGGTCATCGTTTCACCGGTGCGCGGGTTGCGGCCGGTCGACGCCTTGCGCTTGCTGACAGCAAAGGTGCCAAAGCCGACGAGACGGACTTCGCCGCCCTTCTTGAGCGAACCCGTGATCGCGTCGAAGACGGCTTCCACGGCCTTGCTAGCGTCACCCTTGGTCAGGCCGCTCGAGTCGGCGACGGCGGCGATCAGGTCTTGTTTGTTCATGCCTAAGGAACCCCTGCATTGGTTGGTTGATCGAATGATTCATGGCCCGAAGCCATGGCGCGCCACTAACGATGTTTCGGGTCGGCTTGTCAAAGCAAAAAACGCGAAAAACCGCCCCAAAACGCCGATTTTGCGATGAAAAGCCGCCGACGGCGACCCCGGTCAGTGCCGAATCGCACTTTCGGGGTCGCCGGCAGGCGCAATCGGGGGCGAGGCGGCGAGCTCGTCGGCCTCGGTCCATTCGATCGGCTCGACCGGCGCGACGAGCGCCTCGGCAAGGACCTGATCGACATGATTGACCGGGATGATCTTCAGCGACTTGGTGATGTTCGCCGGGATTTCGACCAGATCCTTTTCATTTTCTTCGGGAATCAGAACGGTCGTGATGCCGCCACGAAGCGCAGCGAGCAGCTTTTCCTTGAGCCCGCCGATCGCCAGCACGCGGCCGCGAAGCGTCACTTCACCGGTCATCGCGACATCGCGGCGCACGGCGATCCCGGTGAGGGTCGACACCATCGCCGTGACCATGCCGACGCCCGCCGACGGGCCATCCTTCGGCACCGCGCCTTCGGGAAGGTGGATGTGGATGTCCTTGCGCGCGAACAGGCTGGGCTTGATGCCATAGGCGGGGGCGCGCGCCTTCACGAAAGACAGCGCAGCCTGCACCGATTCGGTCATCACCTCGCCGAGTTTGCCGGTCGTGCGGACCTGGCCCTTGCCCGAGGCGGTGACCGCCTCGATCGTCAGCAACTCGCCGCCGACTTCGGTCCACGCAAGGCCGGTGACTGCGCCGACCTGATCCTCGCGATCCGAGACACCGTGGCGGAATTTCCGCACGCCTGCGAATTCCGAGAGATTTTCGGGCGTGACGATGACATTCTCCGCCTTGCCCTCGAGAATCCGGCGAAGCGCCTTGCGCGCCAGACGCGCAATCTCGCGCTCGAGTGTGCGAACGCCCGCCTCGCGGGTATAATAGCGGATGAGGTCGCGCAGTCCCTCTTCGGTCAGCTCGAACTCGCCGGCCTTCAGCCCGTGCGCTTCGATCTGCTTGGCGATCAGGTGGCGCTTCGCAATCTCGACCTTCTCGTCCTCGGTATAGCCTTCGAGCCGGATGATCTCCATGCGGTCGAGCAAGGGTTGCGGCAGGTTCAGCGAGTTCGCGGTCGTCACGAACATGATGTCCGAAAGATCGACATCGATTTCCAGATAATGATCCTGGAATTTCGCATTCTGTTCGGGGTCGAGCACCTCGAGCAGCGCCGATGCCGGATCGCCGCGGAAGTCCTGGCCGAGCTTGTCGATCTCGTCGAGCAGGGACAGCGGGTTCATCGTGCCGGCCTTTTTGAGGTTGGTCATGATCTTGCCCGGCAGCGAGCCGATGTACGTGCGGCGATGACCGCGGATTTCGGCCTCGTCGCGCACGCCGCCCAGCGACTGGCGCACGAACTCACGCCCAGTCGCCTTGGCGATCGAGCGGCCGAGCGACGTCTTGCCGACACCCGGAGGACCGACGAGGCAGAGGATCGGCCCCTTCAGCTTGTTGGTACGCGCCTGAACCGCGAGATATTCGACGATGCGGTCCTTGACCTTTTCGAGCGCGAAGTGATCGGCGTCGAGGACATCCTGCGCTTTCGCGATATCCTTTTTCAACTTCGACTTCTTGCCCCACGGCAGGCCGATGAGCGTGTCGAGATAGTTGCGGACAACGGTTGCTTCGGCCGACATGGGCGCCATCGCGCGCAGCTTCTTGAGCTCGGCGTTCGCCTTGGCCTTGGCCTCCTTGGACATTTTGAGGCCGTCGATCTTGAGCTGAAGCTCGCCGAGGTCGTCACCGCCCTCACCGCCGTCGTTGCCCAACTCGCGCTGGATCGCCTTCATCTGCTCGTTGAGATAATATTCGCGCTGGCTCTTCTCCATCTGGCGCTTCACGCGGCCGCGAATCTTCTTCTCGACCTGCAGCACGCCGAGTTCGCCCTCCATGAAGGCGAAGACCATTTCGAGCCGCTTTGCGGGCGAATCCTCGACGAGCAGCGCCTGCTTGTCCGAGACCTTGATATTGAGGTTACCCGCGACCGAGTCGGCAAGGCGCGAGGCATCATCGATCTGCGAGAGCTGCACCGCGGTTTCGGCAGGCATCTTCTTGTTGAGTTTCGCGTAGGATTCGAACTGGTCGACCACCGACCGCATCAATGCGGCGGTGTCGACGCTGTCGTCGATCGTGTCCGCGACCGGCGTGACCGTCGCGATGACTGCCTTGCCGTCGTCCTCGAGTTTCAGCAGTTTCGCGCGCTCCTTGCCTTCGACGAGCACGCGCACGGTGCCATCGGGCAATTTGAGCAGTTGCAGGACGGTGGCGATTACGCCCGTATCGTACAGATCGTCGCGCTGCGGGTCGTCCTCGCCGGGATCGAGCTGCGCAACGAGGAAGATTTCCTTGTCATTTTCCATGGCGGCTTCGAGCGCGGCGACCGAACGGTCGCGGCCGACGAAGAGCGGAACGATCATATGCGGAAAAACGACAATATCGCGCAGCGGCAACAGGGGAAAAGATTGCGTCATCGGACCTCCTGACGCGCGCCGACCGGCGCGCCGCCCTTCTTATAGCTACTTCAACGCTAATATGGCGTAACTTGCGGCGCATTCAATGACGGGAAGCTGAACCGCGCCCCGTTGAAGTGGCAGCCGGTTTCAGAACGGCAGCTTGAAACCCGGCGGCAGGGGCAGGCCGCTCGTCATCTTGCCCATTTCCTCGTTGCTCGCGGCATCGGCCTTTTCACGCGCATCGTTGAATGCGGCGGCGAGCAGATCTTCCAGCATCTGCTTGTCGGAGGGGACGATCAGGCTGTCGTCGATATGGATCGCCTTGATGCGGCCCTTGGCGGTTGCGACGATCTTTACCAGTCCGCCGCCGGAAACGCCCTCGACCTCGACGCTGTCGAGCTTCGCCTGCGCCTCCTGCATCTGCGCCTGCACGGTAGCGGCGGCTTCCTGCGCCGCCTTCATCATTTCTTCGATCGATTTCATGGATTGGACCTATGCTGATTTGCGTCGTCTTCGACAAGTCTTGCGTCGGGAAAAGCCGCCAGAGCGGCCTTCACGACCGGCAGTTCGCGAATGCGCGCGTCATTATCGGCAAGTTTGGCGGCGCGCATCTGCCCGAGACTCGGGCGCCCCTCGCCCTCGCCTTCGCGCACCTGCCAGCGGCTGCCGGTCTGGTTGAGCAGGGCTTCGCCAAGCCGGCGCGAAAAATCGCCATCGAGGGCCGGCGCCGGCGCATAGACGAGCAGCCCGGGTTCGAGCTGCAAAAGCTTGAGGTCATCGTAAACCTGCCGCGCAAGCTGATGATTCCCTGTACTTTCGAGAAGCTGATGGATTTGAGCGATGGTCAAAGCCGAAGCAGATGATCCGGCCGCTTCAGCTCCGGAAGCTTCCGCAGCGGGCTGAGCGACCGCATTCTCCTGGCCCACGGATGCGGCCGGCGCGGCAAGCGGCATCGCCGCCGGAACACCACCCGATTCGAGCAGCTTGGCGAGTTCGCCGGGATCGGGAAGCGACGCCGCATAGATCACGCGAAGCAGCAGCATTTCGAGATGTTCGAGCGGATTGTTCGCGCGGAGCACCTCGTCATGGCCCTTGAGCAGCAATTGCCAGAGGCGGTTGAGCGGCGCGAACCCCAGCTTTTGCGCCCAGTCGCCGATCCGCTCGCGGTCGCTGGCGGCAAGCGCGGGATCGTCGTGGCGCGATACTTTCGCCAGCGTGATCGCGTGGGTCAGGTCCATCAACCCGCGCACCATCGCCACGGGTTCGATCCCCAGCGCATATTGCGCGCGGGCGAGGTCGATGGCGCCGCCGCTGTCGCCCTCGAGGATCGCCGCCATCAACTGCGTGATCGCGGTACGGTCCGACAGGCCGAGCATCGTCCGGACCTGATCGGCGCCGATCCGGCCGCCACCCTCCAGATCGGCATGCGCGATCGCCTGGTCGAGGATCGACAGCCCGTCACGCACCGATCCCTCGGCGGCGTTGGCGATCAGCCAGATCGCGGGGGCATCGGCCTCCACGCCTTCCTTCTGCAGGATGGCGCTGAAATGCGCGAACAGCATGTCGGGGGTGATGCGGCGAAGGTCGAACCGCTGGCAGCGCGACAGCACGGTGACCGGCACCTTGTTCACCTCGGTTGTCGCGAACAGGAATTTGACGTGCGGCGGCGGCTCTTCGAGCGTTTTCAGCAGCGCGTTGAACGCGTTACGCGACAACATATGAACTTCGTCGATGATATAGATCTTGTAGCGCGCCGACACCGCGGCATAGCGCACCGCCTCGATAATCTCGCGCACATCGTCGACGCCGGTGTTCGAGGCGGCGTCCATCTCGATCACGTCGATATGGCGCCCCTCGGTAATCGCACGGCACGGCTCGCACACCCCGCACGGGTCGATCGTCGGCCCGCCCTGCCCGTCGGGGCCGATGCAATTGAGCGCTTTCGCGATCAGGCGCGCGGTCGAGGTCTTGCCGACCCCGCGCACCCCGGTCATCAAAAAGGCGTGCGCCAGCCGGTCGCGCGCGATCGCATTGCCCAGCGTCTTCACCATTGCGTCCTGACCGATCAGTTCGGCAAAAGTCTGCGGACGATATTTGCGCGCGAGGACGCGGTACGGGCCGCTCGACGCCGCAGATGCGGACGTGGTCTGGGGCAGGTCCATACCCAACATCGGGGGTTCGTCGTCGGCGGAATCGCTCATGGCCTAGTCTTAGGGGGTCGGCTTGCCTTTGTCGAAAGCAAGATGCATCCCTGCTCAATGTTTCGGGACAAGAACAAGCTGGACGCTCTTTATAACCGTGCCCTGCGCATTCAGGCCGGACTGGCGAATGGTCGGTGCGAGCGCATCTTCCGCGCGCTGGCGATCCGCCATTACGATCCCGGGCAGGTGCAATTCGCGTGCGATTTCGCAACAGAGGAAACGCGCAGCAGTCACCCCGCATCGGCGGCCTATTGGTATCGGAGGGCGTGGCGACGCGGCAACGCGAATGCGGCGCAGCATATGGCTATGGACTGCTTCGCCAACAACGATCTGCAAGGTTACCGCTGCTGGCTGCGCCGCGCAGCGCGATTGGGCGACGCCGACGCCTCATTCGAACTTGGCAAATTCGCGACGCGCCTGCCGTTCGGGCGCCTGCGCGCGATCGGACGCCTGCGCCCTGAAATTCGACGCAAGGCTGCGGATGGTCAATCATATGAAATGTGGTGAGGTGGGAGCCGGAACGACCCGCAGCGAATTCGTTGCGGCTGCTTCCTTCCGGACCTGACCGGGTTGGCGAAGACTGCGTCCGCCCGACTCCCGCGGCGCATATGGCGGCGATAGCGCGGAAATGCAAGCCGTGCGGTCAGTCCGGAAGGTTCTCCGCCACAGCGCGCCCGACCGCCGCCAGAATCGCTTCGGCGGCGTCGCCGCTCGCGGTCGGCCGGTCGAGATAGGCGGCGATCATGTAACGGTTGCCCTCGGGCGCCTCGACGAAGGCGACGTCGTTATAGGCGGTGCCGCACGTCCCGGTCTTGTCGCCCGCGATCCATGCCGGCGGCAGGCCGGCACGAATGCGCGCACGACCGGTCTCGCTGCCGACCAGCCAGCCGCGTAGTGTTCGCCGATAATCGGCATTCAGATAATCGCCATAGACGAGCATCGCGCCGCTCTTCGCCATCGCGGCGGGACTGGTCGTGTCACGCGGATCGCCGGGGGCATTTTCATTGAGGTCAGGTTCGTTCCGGTCGAGGCGCGTCATCGCGTCGCCCATCGCGCGGACGCGCTGGGTGAACGTCGCGGGGCCACCCGTCGCTTTCAGGATCAGATTGGCGGCGGCATTATCGCTGACCTTGACGATCTGTTCCGCCGCGAAGCCAAGGCGGAGTTCACCCGCCGCCAGCTGCGTCTCGCTATACGGCGAATGCGGCAGCAGGTCGGTCTTCGCAAGCGGCAGCGGCGTCCGGAGCGAGAGGCCGCCGTTCGTAGCACCGCGCAGCACCTGCCCCGCGAGCAGCAGCTTGAAAGTCGAGCACATCGCAAAGCGCTCATCGGCCCGCTGTCCGAAAAGCAGCCGCCCGCTGGAATCGGTCACCGCGACGCCCAGGCGCCCGCCCGAGCGGCGCTCGAGGTCGGCAAGCTGCCTGGCAAGGACGACCGAATCGCCCGTCGGTTCGCGCACCGGCGCCGACGAGGCGCAGGCGGTCGACGCCAACAGCACTGCGCCCGCGAGCAGCGCCCGCATCAGCGGGGGGCCTGCATGTTGCGGCTTTCGGCAGGGATATGAACCGTCAGCCCGTCCATCTCGTCGGTCAGGACGATCTGGCACGACAGGCGGCTCGTCCTGCGCACACCAGCAGCGAGATCGAGCATATCTTCTTCCATTTCGCTGGCGGGCGGCAGACGACCGAAATCCTCCTTTGCGACGATAACATGACAGGTCGAGCAGGCCATTTGCCCCTCGCACGTCCCTTCGAGCGGCATCATATGTGCCTGCGCGACGTCGAGCAGGATATCGCCCGCGCGGGCTTCGACCTCGGTTCGCCCCTTGCCGTCGGCGTGGATGAAGGTGACGCGCACTCAATTGACTCCCTGCAGCCGCGCAGCATCCTTGATCGCGTCGAGCCCGTCGCGCAATTCCTGCTCGGAAGTATAGCGTCCCCATCCGAGACGGATCGAGGCGCGCGCATCGGCCTCGCTGACGCCCATTGCGCGCAGCACATGGCTGACCTTGCCCGACCCGCTGCCGCACGCGCTGCCGAGCGAGAAGGCGACGTTTCGGGCGTCGGACATCAGGCGAAGACCGTTTACCCCTTCGCGGCGGATATTGAGGTTGCCGTGATAGCGCGGGCTCGCCGCGCCGTTGATCGTCCATTCGGGGAGCATGTCCACCGCAAGCGACCAAAGCCGCTCGACATGACCGGCATCGGCATCGAACCGGTCGGCCGCGAGCGCGGCGGCCGCCCCGAACCCGGCGCACAGCGCGGGCGAGACGGTGCCCGACCGCATCCCCTGCTCCTGCGCGCCGCCGAACATCAGCGGCTCAATATCGACCCCGTCGCGCACCCACAGCGCGCCGATACCCTTGGGTCCATGGATCTTGTGTGCCGAGAGCGCGACGAGGTCGGCGCCATCGGGAATCGCGACGCGGCCGTAACCCTGCACGGCGTCGCAGAGCAGCAGGCTGTGCTTGGCATGCGCGGCGGCGGCAAAATCGGCGACCGGCTGGATCGTGCCGACCTCGTTGTTGACCAGCATCGTCGCGACGATGCCATTGTCCGGGATCAGCGCGTCGTCGGGCGGCAAGGCCAGCCCCGCGCCATCGACCGGCAGGATGGTCGCATCCAGCCGCTCCAGACATTGCAGCGATGCCGCATGCTCGATGCTCAGCCCCGCAACTCCGCCCGGCTTCGCCTTTGTGCCGCTGAAGAGCGCCCAGTTGAGAGCCTCGGTCGCGCCCGAGGTGAAATAGACCCGCCCTCCCTTGGGGAGCAACGCCGCGACTTGGTCGCGCGCGACCTCGACGGCGGCCGCGGCCGCGCGTCCAGCCTTGTGCGTGCTCGACGGGTTGGCGAAGCTGTCCCCTTCGTCGCCCAGCCAGCGCAGCATTGCCTCGCGCGCTTCGGGAGCGAGCGGGGTCGTGGCCTGATAGTCGAGGTAAATCATTCGCGGCATTTGCCCGCTAATCGCATCGGTGTCGAGCGATGCTCTTCGCTCTCCATGGTCCCATCTATCATCGCCATCCCGGATCAACTCCGGGATGACGAACGAAAGTAAAATATTTCACTATTGCGAACGATTCGCAAAAGTTGCAAGTCGAGACCTATTTTCTATATAGGCGCCACCTTCGCTCCGCCACCCTGCCAACCGGCGATTCGGCCGGGAGCTCAAAACGACAAGAGGTGCTTTCCATGCCCGACGTGATTTTCCCCGGCCCCGAGGGCCGCATCGAAGGCCGATTCTCGCCCCCGCCGCGCCCGCGCGCACCGGTTGCGCTGATCCTCCACCCGCATCCGCAGGGCGGCGGCACGATGAACGACCGCATCACGCAGGCGATGTACAAGAGCTTCGTCGCGCGCGGTTTCGCGGTGCTGCGCTTCAACTTCCGCGGCGTCGGCCGCAGCCAGGGCACCTTCGATAACGGAATCGGCGAACTGAGCGATGCCGCCTCGGCGCTCGACTGGGTCCAGTCGATCCATCCCGAGGCGCAGACGACGTGGGTCGCGGGCTTCAGCTTCGGCGCGTGGATCGGGATGCAGCTGCTGATGCGGCGCCCGGAGATCCGCGGCTTCCTGTCGGTCGCGCCGCCGGCGAACATGTACGACTTCAGCTTCCTTGCGCCCTGCCCTTCGTCGGGCATCATCGTCGCGGGCGGGCAGGACGAGATCGTGCCGCCGCCGGCGATCCAGAAGCTGGTCGACAAGCTGCGCACCCAAAAGGGCATCACGATCCATCACGACGAGATCCCGCGCGCCAATCACTTTTTCGAGCATGAACTCGACCAGTTAATGAAGTCGCTCGACAATTATCTGGACATGCGGCTCGCACCCGATTCGCCGATCCGCTGAGCTTCTGTTCCTCCCTGTGCCGCAGGCATGGGGAGGTGGCAGCGCGAAGCGCATACGGAGGGGGCAAAATAGTGCGACGCTGCGGCCCCTCCACCCCTCCCCATCGCTACGCGACGGGGAGGACCGAAATCATTTCACCGGAATCATCCAGATCGCTACATTGGCGAACATGATCAGCGCCGCGACGATCATCAGCAGCGCGCGGCGCCGGTCGCCATGGCGAAAAACCATGATCGCACCGACGAGCAGCGCGAAACCGCCGAGCATGACGATGGAAAGCAGCGTGTCGCCCATGGCGGCGCTCTACGCGGACGCCGGTGGGCGGTCAAACGCGCTTTATGACAAAATAGGGTCGAAAAAGCACTGCGCGCCAGTGGTCAAGGGCGCCCGCTTCGCCTAAAGGGCCGACATCGATTCCCTCCGACGTTCCGGGAGCCGCATCATGCGCATCGCCATAGCCTCCGATCATGCCGCTTTCGAGTTGAAGGCCGTCCTCGCAGACTGGCTGCGCGAGCAGGATCATGAGGTGCTCGATCTGGGTCCGGATACGGCCGACCGGGTCGATTATCCCGACTATGGCTATAAGCTGGCCGAGGCCATTGCGGAGGGTCGCGCAGACCGCGGCTTTGCGCTTTGCGGCTCGGGTATCGGCATTTCCATTGCCGTCAACCGCAACCCCGCCTGCCGTTGCGCGCTCGTAAGCGACCCCTATTCCGCCGCCCTCGCGCGCGAGCATAATGATGCCAACGTCCTCGCCATGGGCGCGCGTCTGATCGGCGAGGATATGGCCAAGGCCTGTGCCACGTCGTTTCTGGTCGGCACCTTTGCCGGCGGACGCCACGGCCCGCGCGTCGACAAGCTTTCCCACCCTCCCATATTGGAGACCAGCCGATGACCACAGCAACGCTCGACAAGCCCATCAAATCGGCCGGATATTTCACCGATAGCGTCGCCGCAACCGACCCAGCGGTCGCCGCGGCGATGAAGCATGAACTGGAACGCGAGCAATATCAGATCGAGCTGATCGCATCGGAGAATATCGTCAGCAAGGCGGTGCTCGAAGCGCAGGGCTCGGTCTTCACCAATAAATATGCCGAAGGCTATCCGGGCAAGCGCTACTATCAGGGCTGCGCCCCGTCCGACGAGGTCGAGACGCTGGCGATTGATCGCGCGAAGAAGCTGTTCGACTGCAACTTCGCCAACGTCCAGCCGCATTCGGGGGCGCAAGCGAACGGCGCGGTCATGCTCGCGCTGACCAAGCCCGGCGCCACGATCCTTGGCATGAGCCTCGACGCCGGCGGCCACCTGACGCACGGCGCCCCGCCTGCCATGTCGGGCAAATGGTTCAACGCGGTGCAGTATGGTGTCCGCGCCGACGACCATCTCGTCGATTTCGATCAGGTCGAGGCGCTGGCGAAGGAACATCGCCCCTCGCTGATCATCGCGGGCGGCTCGGCCTATCCGCGTACGCTCGATTTCGCCCGCTTCCGCGCGATTGCCGACGATGTCGGCGCGCTGTTGATGGTCGACATGGCCCATTTCGCAGGCCTCGTCGCCGGCGGCGCGCATCCCTCGCCGATGGAATATGCGCATGTCGTCACCACCACGACGCACAAGACGCTGCGCGGCCCGCGCGGCGGCATGATCCTGACCAATGATGAAGCCATTGCGAAGCGCATCAACTCGGCAGTCTTCCCCGGCCTACAGGGTGGCCCGCTGATGCACGTCATTGCCGCGAAGGCGGTGGCCTTTGGCGAAGCGCTGCGCCCCGAGTTCAAGGATTACGCAAAGGCGACGATCGCCAACGCGCAGGCGCTCGCGAACCGCCTCAAGGCGCGTGGCGCCGACGTCGTCGCGGGCGGCACCGACACGCACCTTGCGCTGATCGACCTCCGTCCGCTCGGCATCACCGGCCGTGATGCCGATGAAGCGCTCGAACGCTCGGCAATCACCTGCAACAAGAATGGCGTGCCGTTCGATCCGCTGCCACCGGTCAAGACGAGCGGCATCCGCGTCGGATCGCCTGCCGGGACGACGCGCGGCTTCGGCATCGCCGAGTTCGAGGAAATCGGCGATATGGTCGCCGACGTGCTCGAAGCTCTGCGCGACAAGGGCGAGCATGGCGACGCCGACGTCGAGGCGAATGTTCGCGGCCGCGTTCGCGCGCTCTGCGAACGCTTCCCCATCTATCAGGGATGAGAGCGATGGCGCGGCAGCACCCCGAGGAACCGACGCTGGTCGAGCTTACGATCGAAGAGGTCAAGGCGATGGGCAAGCAGGGAGCCGCCCATCCCTCGACGCGCCCCGTTCTGACCGGCGCCGTCGTCGGGGCGATCGTCGCTGGCCTGCTGCCCGCGGTCAGCTGGCCCGTGGGCCTGTTCGCCGGCGCCGGGATCGCGCTTTTCAGCCGGGTGAAACGCTAGGCGATGCGTTGTCCCTATTGCGGCCATGAAGACAGCCAGGTGAAGGACAGCCGTCCGACCGAGGACGGCGCCGCGATCCGGCGTCGTCGCCAGTGCGAGGATTGCGGTGCGCGCTTCACGACATTCGAGCGCATCCAGCTTCGCGAGGTCGCGGTGCTCAAGGCCGATGGCGGCCGCGAACCTTTCGACCGCGAGAAACTGATGCGCAGCGTCCAGATCGCGTGCCGCAAGCGCCCGATCGACGGCGCGCGGATCGAACGCCTCGTATCGGGCATCCAGCGCCAGCTCGAAACGTCGGGCGACAATGAGGTACAGGCGCAGCAGATCGGCGCGATGGTCATGGAGGCGCTGAAGGGCTTCGACAATGTCGCCTACATCCGCTTCGCCAGCGTGTATCGCGATTTCACCGAAGCCAAGGATTTCGAGGAATTCGCGTCGACGATCACCGAGGCGGCACGGCCAAGCAAATGACCGCGGCTGCCCCGCCCCCCGTCATCGTTCTCGTCCGTCCGCAGCTTGGCGAAAATATCGGCAAGGCGGCGCGGGCGATGCTCAATTTCGGGCTGACCGAACTGCGCCTCGTCGCGCCGCGCGATGGCTGGCCCAATCCCGACGCCGGTCCGGCGGCATCGGGCGCCGACATCGTACTCGCCGAAGCGACGGTGTTCGAGACGCTCGCCGAGGCGGTCGCCGATTGCACGACCATCTACGCGACCACCGTCCGCAAGCGTGGCGTTACCAAGCCGGTGCTAGGCCCCGAGGAAGCCGCCCGCGAAGTTCATGCGAACGCGGGCCGCTCGGCCTATGTTTTCGGCCCCGAACGCTCGGGGCTTGAGACCGACGATGTCGCGCTTGCACACAAGATCGTGACCGTGCCGATCAACCCGGAATTCGGTTCGCTCAATCTGGCGCAGGCCGTGATATTGCTCGCCTACGAGTGGTCGAAGGGTGTCGCGCTCGCGAGCCCGCCGGAGACGCCGCTCGACCCGCCCGCGCCGCACGACGAGATGGAACAGCTGATCCAGCACCTCGTCACGGATCTCGACGCCGCGGGCTATTTCTTTCCTGCCGATCGCAGGGCTGCGACGCTCCGCACCTTGCGGACCGCACTCACCAAAACCGGCTGGTCGCATAATGATATCAGAATGATGCACGGCATGATCACCATACTTGGCAGGACGCCCCGATCGCGATAACGGCACGCATCGTCTCGGAGATTATGATGCTGTCTTTTGCTTTTGCGTTGCTTCTGTCCACCGCCGCCGCGCCGGAAGGCGCCGCTTCGGGAACTCCCGCACCGGAAGGCGCCAAGCCTGCCAAGGCGAAGCTTGTTTGTCGCGCCGATGACGTCAGCGGCTCGCGCGTGCGTGCCAAGATCTGCAAGACGCAGGCCGAATGGGACAGCATGCGGCAAGGCGTGCGCAGCGATACCGCGACCGGCCGCTGATCCCTTTATCGTGGATCAGCGATCATCGCGGAGACGATCCCATTCGACTGCCTCATAGGCGATCGACTGTTCGACCAGCTCGTTCCAAACCGCACGAAGTCGCTCGGGTTCCAGCCCCGCGGCCTCGCCCTCGCGCGCGACATTATCGAGGACTTGCGCTTTCCGCGCTTCGTCGCGCACGGTCGAGCGGTCGGTCTTGATGCGCGCGGCGGCGTCCATATAGCCGAAACGTCGAACGAGCAGCGCGACGAGCTCGCGGTCGACCTGATCGACCCCCATACGCACGTCGATCATGGTTTTGCACTGGGCCGGCATTTTGGGTTCGGGCGATTTGGCGGATGTCATGCGCGTCGCCTTTAGCGGCTTTTTCGGCGCTGTCGAGCAGCGGCTGTAAAGCTTGACTTTGCCTGATCCGCCGTCTAACCGCGCGCCTTCGCAATGGACCCCGCACCCCGGTGAAGCGGCGGTCGCATAGGGCATCTGTCCCTATGGTGCGACCCGGGAATCGCCGAAATCCTTCGGCACACAGCAAATTGGAGACGACATATGTCGAAGCGCCAGAGCGCCAAGTACAAACTCGACCGCCGGATGGGCGAGAACATCTGGGGTCGCCCGAAGAGCCCGGTCAACCGCCGCGAATATGGCCCCGGCCAGCACGGTCAGCGCCGCAAGAGCAAGGTATCGGATTTCGGCATCCAGCTCCGCGCCAAGCAGAAGCTCAAGGGCTATTACGGCGACATTACCGAGAAGCAGTTCAAGAAGAACTATTTCGAAGCGTCGCGCATGAAGGGTGACACCGGCCAGAATCTGATCGGCCTCCTCGAGCGCCGCCTCGATGCCGTCGTCTACCGCTCGAAGTTCACGCCGACGATCTTTTCGGCGCGCCAGCTCGTCAGCCACGGCCACGTCTATGTGAACGGCGTGAAGTGCAATGTCGCCAGCCGCCTCGTGAAGCCGGGCGACGAAATCACCCTTGGCAAGAAGGCGCAGGAAATGGCGCTGGTCGCCGAAGCGCAGAGCCTGCCCGAGCGCGACCTGCCCGAATATCTGTCGGTCGACGGCACCAAGACGACTTATATCCGCGTCCCGACGCTCGACGAAGTCCCCTATCCGGTGAAGATGGAACCGAACCTGGTCGTCGAATTCTATTCGCGCTGATCGGATTTCAATTGGGATTCAAGGGGGCGGTCCGGAAGCGGGCCGCCCCTTTTTGTTTCAGTGCGGCAGGAACGCCGTGATCTTGCGCAGCATGTCGGTGCGTGCCTCGCCGGTTTCCAGGCCGTGCGCGAGTTCGGGATATTCGATCAGTTCGACGCGCTTGCCCTTCTCGTCGAGCGCGCGTTTCATCGTTCGCGATTGGGCGATATCGACATTCTGGTCGAAACTGCCGTGGAACATCAGGACGGGCGCCTTGATCGCTTCGGCGTTCTGCGCCGGCGAGCCTTCCTTGATATGCGGTCCGCTGCCGATGAAACGCGAGTTGATGCGTCCGCCGCCAAAACGTGCTTCTTCGTCCTTCAGACGCTGCAGGTCGGTGACGGGAGCGATCGCCACGATCGCCTTGAACAGATCGGGGTCGAGCACACCCGACTGCAACGCCGCATAGCCGCCATAAGACCAACCGACGATCGATAGCTTGGCTGGGCTTACGCCTTGCGAGATAAGCCAACGACCACCGTCGTCGATGTCGCCGATCGCGGTCTTCCACGACTGGAACCCGTTATTCTGATACCAGGCGTCACCATATCCCGACGATCCGCGATAATTGGGCTGCAGCACCGCATAACCCGTTTGCGCGAAATATTGCGCCAACCAGTCGAAGCCCCATTCGTCGCGCGCCGACGGACCGCCGTGCGGCATTACGATCGCTGGCAGTCCTTTCGCGTCCTTTCGCCCCGGAGGCAATGTCAGATATCCGGGGATCATCGTTCCGTCAGCCGCCGGATAGGACACTGCCGTCACGGGCGACAAAACGGTGTCGGCAAGCTGTTCGCGCGATGCCAGCAGCGGCCGAAGCTCTTTCGCCTTCGGCGTGAACAGATAATAGACCCCCGGATCGGTGTCGGCTTCGGCGCGGACGAGATAGCGGCTCTCGTCGGCCGACGCATCGACGATCACGACCTGCCGGCCGCCGAGCGCCTTCGACAGATCGTCCGTCATCTTGGCGAGCGGCGCGTCGGTCATCACCGCCCTGCGCTGATCCGTCGCGAAGGAAACGCCGACGATCCGACCATTGCGGCCGATACGGATGATGCCGTCGACATCGACCTGAGGGTGCGAATAAATCGGCGTCGTTGCGCCGCTCCCGTCGAGCGCCATGGCGACGACCGCCTTGCGCCCGTCGATCTTGCGAAAGCCATAAACCCGGTCGGTCGCGGCATCGACGGCAACCGGCTGGAAGCCGTCGTCCGTGACAACATCGTTCTCCGCCAGCGCCTTCCATTGCCCGCCCCCCTTCGGCCGATACAGGAAGCGGACGACCGGGTCGGCCTGCCCCGTGCTGCTGGACGTCGCCTGCGTCGCCATTACGCGAACATTTCCGTGACCGTCGGACAGATAATCATAAGCGTCGGGATTGGGTGCCTCGACGCGGCGCGATGTTCCGTCAACCGAATCAACACGATCGACACCCAGCCCCTCGGCACCGCTGGCCAAGCGCGTGCCCGTATTATTTTCAGGGACGTAGCTGCGCGTCATCAGCAGCGAGCCATTGTCGCTGGAGGACCAGTCGATTACGCCGCCGCCGCGGAAATCCAGGTAGAGCGACCGGCTGTTCCGGCGTTTGCTGAGCACGCGAAGATTGCCGCCCTTGGCATCGAGCGCGACGATGTTGGACGCGCCCATGACATAGCCATAAATCTTGTCGCGTGCGAAGGTCTGACACGCCAGACGTGCGTTGGTCACCCAGCCGCACCACTCCAGATTCCCGCCGGCTCCGCCGTCGCTCGACAATATCTGCTTCGGCAGCGCGCCTTCCTTGGTATCGACAACATAAAGACGGCGCATTTTCTGCGCGCCCTGTTCGACAAAGGCCAGTTGGTTGCCGTCTGGCGAGAGGCTGACATCGAGGATTGATTCCAGCGCACCAAAGCGCGCCGCATTGTCCATTTCCTCCGCCTGCGCCGCTCCGAGCGGCAGCATTCCCTGTGCCGCCAGAATGACGCAGCCCCGCGCGATCCATTTCCCCGAAATCATTGCAATCCCCCGTTTAATATGATGATCGCAGACTGCCGATGGCGGTGCGATTGGCAAGCGAATTTACAACCGCTCGACACAATCCAGAACACCCAGCCACCTTGCATCGGCGTGTCGTCGCTGGCACAAGCCCGCGGTCGAACTCGAAAATCCAAGGAAATTCCATGCTTCGCTTCCCCCGAACCGCCGCGGCTTTCGCGGTCCTTCTGTCCGTCGCCGCGTGCAGTGGCTCCGACAAGGCGGCTGGCCCAGATGCCGCGTCCCTGCCCGATGTCCAGTTTCCCGAACTGTCGCTCAAGACGCTGCAGGACGTCACGAAAGAGCTTTCGTCGGATGCCTATGAAGGCCGCGCGCCCGGCACCGCCGGCGAGGAAAAGACCATCGCGTTTCTCATCAAGCAGTTCGAGGCTGCCGGTCTGAAGCCCGGCAACAACGGCAAATGGACGCAGGATGTGCCGCTGGTCGAGATCACGCCCAAGAACGCGACCCCGCTTACCTTCACGGGCGGCAAGGCGCCGGTGACGCTGCAATATGCGACCGACTATGTCGCGAACAGCTATCGCGTCCAGCCCAGGACGGAGATCAAGAATAGCGATGTCGTCTTCGTTGGCTATGGCATCAACGCCCCCGAAAAGGGCTGGAACGATTATGCCGGGCTCGATGTGAAGGGCAAGACCGTCATCATTCTCGTCAACGACCCCGACTGGCAGACGAAGGAAGCCAAGGGCGAGTTCAACGGCCGTGCGATGACCTATTATGGCCGCTGGACGTACAAATATGAGGAGGCCGCGCGTCAGGGCGCCGCCGCCGCACTGATCGTCCACGACACCGAACCCGCCGCCTATGGCTGGAACGTCGTCGAATCGAGCAACACCGGCGCCAACTATCTTGCCGAGAGCAAGGACGGCGGCGCCAAGGAAACCGCCGCGAACGGCTGGATCCAGCTCGGCAAGGCGAAGGAACTCTTCGCGAGCGCGGGTCAGGATTTCGACAAGCTGCGCGCCGACGCCGGCAAGAAGGGTTTCAAGCCCGTTGCGCTGGCCGGGGTGAAGGCTTCGCTCAGCTTCGACAATGCGATCTCGAAGAAGATGTCGCATAACGTCGTTGGCGTGCTGCCGGGCGCCAAGCGTCCCGACGAATATGTGCTCTATACCGGCCACTGGGACCATCTCGGCCGTTGCACGCCGGTGAACGGCGACGATATCTGCAATGGCGCTGTCGACAATGCGAGCGGCGTCGCCGGTCTCGTGACGCTGGCACAGGCCTACAAACAAGCGGGTGCCCCCGATCGCAGCGTTGTGTTCCTTGCCGTCACGGCCGAGGAGTCGGGCCTGCTCGGTTCGAAATATTATGCCGAAAACCCGGTCTTCCCGCTCGCGCAGACCGTCGGCGGCGTCAATATGGACTCGCTGAATCCCAACGGCCCGGCGAAGGACATCGTCGTGGTCGGCCGCGGCAAGTCGCAGCTCGATACCTATCTCGAGAAGATCGCCCAGGCCGCGAAGCTTACGATCGTCGACGAACCGACCCCCGAGAAAGGCTTTTACTATCGTTCGGATCACTTCAGCTTCGCCAAACTCGGCGTGCCCTTCTTCAACTTCGGCGCGGGCGAGGACCTTGTCGATGGCGGCAAGGACGCCGGCAAGAAGGCGGCGGAAGATTATGAGAAGAATCGCTACCATGCGCCTGCCGACGAATATGCGGCGATCAAGAATTGGGACGGCATGCTCGCCGACCTGAAACTTTATTATGCCGCCGGCCGCATGCTCGCATCGACCGACGCATGGCCGAACTGGAACGAAGGCGACGAGTTCCGGGCCGCGCGCGACAAATCGCGCCCGGCGAAGAAGTAAGCGAGGCGGCGCCCATGACGCTCAGAATGCCGGCCGAGTGGGCGCCGCACGAGGCAGTGTGGATCGGCTTCCCGCACCTCGACGAGGAGTGGGCGGGCCAGATCGACGCCGCGCGGGCCGACGTCGCCGCCTTCGCCAACGCGGTCCACGATGGCGGGCACGGCGAAGAGGTCAGGCTAGTCGTCAACGACGAGCGTCAGGCCGCCATCGCGGCCAAGCTCGTCGACCCCGGCGTCCGTATCCTCGTCCAGCCACTCGGCGACATCTGGCTGCGCGATACGGGGCCGATCGTCGCGGGCACCGGCAGCCAGCGCCGCGCGCGCAATTTCGAGTTCAACTGGTGGGGCGAGAAATTTGTCATGCCCGGCGACAGGGAAGTCGGTGCGGCACTCGCGGCCGCATCCGGCTTGCCCGTCGACGATCAAGATTGGGTGCTGGAAGGCGGCGCGATCGACGTCGATGGCACCGGACTCTGCGTGACGACCGAGGAATGCCTGCTCAACCTCAACCGCAATCCCACACTGACGCGCGAGGATATTGCGGTGCGGCTGCACCAGTCGCTCGGGATCGACCGACTGCTCTGGCTGGGCAAGGGGCTGATTGGCGACCACACCGACGGGCATGTCGACAATCTGGCGCGCTTCGTCGGCGAAGGGCGGCTCGCACTACCCGTCGCGACGGGCGCCGACGATCCCAATGCCCAAATCTATGCCGATGCGCGGGCGCGAACCGAGGCGTTCGAGGGGGTCGAAATCGTCGATCTCCCCTCGCCCGGCTGCGTCGAGGTGGGCGGCGAGATCGCGGCGGCGAGCTATATGAACTTCTACATCGGCAACACGGTGGTCGTGGTCCCGACCTATGGCGTCGCGAACGATGAGGCCGCGGTCGACGCGCTTGCGGCGCTTTTCCCCGACCGCCGCGCGGTCGGCGTGCCCGCACGCGGCATCATCGTCGGCGGCGGGAGCTTCCATTGCTCCAGCCAGCAGCTTCCGGCCTGAGGCAAGGCAGACGAATTGACCCAGCCGCGCACGGCGGCTTCGGGGTGGGAAGCTGTCCTTGAAACCTCGTCATGCTGAACTTGTTTCAGCATCCATGGCCTGAGCTCTTGTCTAGCGCTGCGGCGAAGAAAACGGCAGGCCATGGACCCTGAAACAAGCTCAGGGTGACGAAAATCGGGAGGTCCGCAATCGGCCGAAAGCGGACTCCCCGCTTTTGCGGTGGCAAGATGCGCCGGCTCGCTTATATCCTCCGCATGACCCGCACCATCACCGTCGCCGCGCTGCAGCTTCCCCTGCCCGGTCCCGTTCAGCCGAATATCGACGCCGTCACCGCGCTCGTCGAGGATGCCGCGGCGCAAGGCGCGCAGGTCATCCTGCCACCCGAACTCTTCGAAGGCCCCTATTTCTGCCAGGTCGAGGAGGAGGAGCTTTTCGCGACCGCCAGGCCGACCGCTGAGCACCCCAGTGTCGTCGCGATGCAGGCGCTCGCCGCAAAGCTGAAGGTCGCGATCCCCACCAGCTTTTTCGAGAAGGACGGGCCGCATTATTACAACACGCTCGCGATGATTGGCCCCGACGGCGATATCATGGGGACGTACCGCAAGAGCCACATCCCCGACGGGCCGGGATATGAAGAGAAATATTATTTCCGCCCCGGCAACAGCGGATTCAAGGTCTGGGATATATTCGGAACCCGGATCGGCGTCGGCGTATGCTGGGACCAATGGTATCCCGAATGCGCGCGCGCGATGGCGCTGATGGGGGCCGAACTGCTCTTCTATCCGACCGCGATCGGGTCCGAGCCCTATGACGCCGAACTCGACACCAGCCGGATGTGGCGCCGCGCGATGCTCGGCCATGCGGTGTCGAATTGCATGCCGGTGATCGCGGCGAACCGGATCGGCGCCGAGGGCGACGCCAATTTCTATGGCCACAGCTTCATCACCGACGAGTGGGGCGACATGACGCAGGCGTTCGGCGCGACCGAAACCGGCGTGCTCGTCGAGACGATCGACCTCGACCGCGCCGCAAAGCACCGCGCCGGCATGGGCTTTTTCCGTGATCGCCGTCCGCAGCTTTACGGACGACTTGTGGAGGATATCTGACCGCGCGTCAGACGCCCGCCTCCTCGACGATCAGCCGCGCGATCGCGTCGGGCTGCGAAATCAGGGACAGATGACTTGCCTTGAGCTCGATCGTCTTTGCCCCCATCCGTTTCGCCATGAAGCGTTCGACGTCGGGATCGATCGTCCTGTCCTCGCCAGACACGGCATAAAAGCTCGGCTTCGAGCGCCAGGCCGCCTGCGTCACCTTTCCGCTCAATAGCGCGCGCTGAAAGGGTTGCTGGAAGGCGTAGAGAAGCCTCGCCTTTGCTGCGGGCAGATCGCCGGCAAAATCGCGAAGGAACGTCGCCTCGGTCAGCCGCCCCTCGTCTCCGTCATAGACGATGCCAGCCGACGCCGGAGGCGTCGGATAGGTCGCTGCGAGCTTCGGATAATCCTCGTTTGCGTCGGGCGCGCGCGCCGCGACATACACCAGCGCCGACACATTGGGGTGCACGCCGGCCTGCGTGACGAGCATCCCACCAAAGCTGTGTCCGACCAGCACCGTCGGGCCGTCCTGCCGGTCGAGCACGCGCGTCACGGACGCAACCGATTCCTCCAGCGTCGTCAGGGGGTTCTGGACCGAGGTGGTGTTGAGCCCCTGCGCCTGCAATCGCGCGATCACCTCGGCCCAGCAGGAGCCGTCGGCGAAAAGGCCGTGGACGAAGACGATATTTCGCGACGCAGCCCGCTGGGAACCCAGCGCCTCCGCAGCCCGGGCGGCAAAGGGAATGGTTGCACCAGCGACGAGCGTGGCAGTGAAATCGCGGCGGCATATCATGTCGCGCTCCGACACTTCGAACAGGATGGGCGCATGGTAAACCGAAGCGGCCGCGCCGAGAACCCAAAGCTTGGTTTGATTTAATGGCGCACGCGCAATAGCGTAAATTCGCAAGACTATTGGCGGGGGCAATCATGGACATTCCGGACGACATCTTCACCGAACCCGAGGACGTCGATCCCGAGACGCTTGCCAATCTTGGCCCGTTGCGGCGACTGGCCGGCATCTGGGAAGGGACACGCGGGGTCGACGTGAATCCCAAGGCGGACGGCCCCGAAACGCGCAAATATTACGAGCGGATCGAGATGCAGCCGATCGATCCGCAGGCGAATGGACCTCAGCTTTTCTACGGGCTGCGCTATCACGTCCATATCAACACGCGCGAAGAGGACATCACCTTCCACGATCAGGTCGGTTACTGGCTGTACGAGGCGGCAACGGGACTGATCCTGCAAACGCTGGCGATCCCGCGCGGCCAGATCGCCATCGCCGCGGGACATGCCGCGCCCGGCGACAAAAAACTGACGGTCAGGGCCGAGCGCGGCACGAGCGAATATGGCATCTGCTCGACGACCTTCCTCGACCTTGCCTTCCGGACCGACAGCTATGAATTGGCGGTCGACTTTCATGACGACGGATCGTGGAGCTATGTTTCCGACACAATGCTGATGGTGAAGGGCCAGAAGGAGCCCTTTCGGCACCGCGACCACAACCGGCTGGTGAAAGTCGCCGAGCCCGATCTCAACCCGTGGGCCAAGATCGTCAAGGGCGCCGCCCAGCCTTAATTCTGGAAGCGATGGATGCTTTCAAGGTCGGCGCGGTCGAGCGGCTGCGTCAGCCACAAACCACCGCGTCCGCCCTTCGACCAGCGCACGATTGCCTTGCGGCGGATGCCGCTTGCGAGCACCAGATCGACCTCTTTGCCGACTTCGAGAAGGTGGCCATGGACATAGCCGGCGCCGCTCTGCGACAGATCGACCAGTTCGATCTCGCTCGTCCCCTCGTCGGTAACGAGTTGCGCGCGCGTGTGCACGGGCAGGCGCGGCTGTCGATACCCGCTCGCACGTTGTTCGGCCGCCAATTGCTTGAGCACCTCGGCGACATCGACCTCCTTGTCGAATTCGACGCCGCACCGACCGCCCTCGGACCATACGACCTTGCCTCGTACGGTCACCGTGTCCGAAAGTGTAACCTCCAACGCTTCGCCGACGGTGATCGGCACATCGGCAGCCAGCATCATGCCGCGGTCCGACATATTCCGAACGCGCCAAAGCCCGACATCGCCATCGCGCTTTACCTTGGCGATGCGCCAAACGGTGCGATAGCGGTCCGCGCCGCGGCGGTCCCCGTCGGCCTCGCTCGCCTGATCCTGGGGGATATTTGAGAGGAGAGGTTTCTTCATGCCATCCTCATTCGAAGCAACACCGGTAAAGCGCGAAAATGTCATGATTATACTGAAATCCACCCGGATTTTGTTAGAGAACGATAGCAAAAATTCTCATATTATTCAACAATACTACGACGAAGAGTTAATATGCAGTAAAGGATTTGTCCAAAGCCCGACGAATCATGCGCGCCGATTATGAATAAAATCTCATTTTGCAGATTTTAACGGCGCCAGATTGGCAACATTAAGCGTGGGTTGCGCCTGTTTCACCCCCAATCGCGGTCTCGAGGATGTCTCTCAATTCCGGTATATCTTCGGGTCGATTCCGTGCCGTGCTATCTTGTCGTAAAGCGTCTTTCGGGGAATGCGCAAAAGCGCCAGCGTCGCCGCCACATCGCCCCCCGCGCTGGCAAGCGCGTCGCGGATCGCGTGAGCCTCGAACTGCGCTACACGCTCGGGAAGCGTCGGCACGTCTTCCGTGTCCGCAACCGGCGTCTCCAGCCCCAGAACTTCGCTATAGGCGAAATTGCGCAGTTCGCGGACGTTGCCCGGCCAGTCATGCTCGATCAGGTGACGCCGCGCGGCGTCGCCCAGAACGACCTCTCCGGCTCCCATCCGCCCGATCGCCTCTTCCACGAAGGACGCGAAGAGTTGCGGAATATCGACCTTACGCTCCCGCAGCGGAGGCAGGCGCAGCCGCACGACGTTGAGACGGTAATACAGGTCTTCGCGAAACTCGCCCGACCGCACAGCCTGCTGCATATCGCGGCGCGACGAAGCGACGATACGCAAATCCACCGCGCGCGGCTCGGTTGCACCGATGGGCTGGATCTTGCGCTCCTCGACAACGCGAAGCAGCATCGACTGGATCGCGAGCGGCATATTGTCGATACCATCGAGGAACAGCGTACCGCCGCTGCTCTGCTCGATGCGTCCTTCGCGTGCGATGGGTCCAAAGCCGGCCGCGCCGCGATCGTGTCCGAACAGTTCGACCTCCGCGAGTTGTTCGGGCAGCGCCGCGCAATCGACCGCAACGAACGGGCGACCCGCACGGGGTCCCTTGCGATGGAGAAGCAAGGCGGCAAGTTCCTTCCCCGTCCCCGTCTCGCCTTCGACCAGCACATCGATGTCGGCGCGTGCAATTTGGACGATCGTGGCACGCAATTGCGCCATCACGGCGCTATCGCCGATCAAAGGGCTATCGACGCTGGTTTCGGCGGCCTTGCGAAGCATCCGGTTGTCGAGGACGAGCCGCCGCGTTTCGAGCGCCTTGCGGACCGACGCGATCAGATGATCCGCGGCATAGGGCTTGGCAAGGAAGTCGAACGCGCCGGCCTTCAAGGCGCCGATTGCCATCGGGACGTCGGCGTGACCCGTGATGAGCAGGACGGGGATTTCCGGGTCGATATCCCGGATGCGCGCGAAGAATTCGAGGCCGTCGAGGCGCGGCATGCGGATGTCCGTGACGATCGCGCCGGTGAAATCCGCGTCGATCTGCGCCAACGCGGTCTCCGCATCGGCGAAGGCGCGCACGTCGAGATCGGCGAGTTCGAGCGACTGGACGGTTGCGGCGCGAAGCGCGTCGTCGTCGTCGACGAAGATCACCTGCTGGCGGGTCACGAAGTCACTCATGCGCGGCGGACTTTCAGAATGAAGGCGGCGCCCCCGAGCGGCGACGGAGCCAGGTCGAGCGTACCGCCGAATTCGCGTGCGATGTCGCGCGCGATGCCGAGGCCCAGTCCCAGCCCGTCGGCCTTGCCGGTGACGAAGGGGGTGAAGAGGTTGTCCGCGACCTCGGCGGCTATCCCCGGCCCGTTGTCGGCGACGGTGATCGCGACATCGTCGTCCGCACGCGCGTCGATCAGGATGCGCGCATCGCCCTGCCCCGCCAGCGCGTCGAGGGCATTCTGGAGGAGGTTGACGAGAATCTGTTCGAGCCGGACGCGGTCGGCGACACAGCACAATCCCTCGGTTGCTCCCGTGCGTTCGATCGCAACGCCATTTTCGCGAATTCGGTCGCCGACGAGGAGCAGCGCGCCATCGATGACGACGCCAATCTCGACCGGTCCGAGCGCGGGCGTGCTGCGGCGCGCGAAGGTACGCAGTTCGGCGATGATCGCCGCAATGCGTTCGGTCAGCGAAACGACCGTATCGATGTTGGCGCGCGCCTTGCCGGCATCGCCGCGGTCGAGAAAGGTGCCCGCATTCTCGGCGAAACCGCGGATCGCGGCAACGGGCTGGTTGATCTCGTGCGCGACGCCGGCGGTGATCTGTCCGATCGTGCCGAGCCGGCTTGCCTGCGCCAGTTCCTCGCGTGCCGAACGGAAACGCCGGTTCGCCTCGACCAGATCGGCGGTGCGTTCCGCAACCTCGCTTTCGAGCATATGCCGCGCCTCTTCCTGCAAACGCTGCTTTTCGCGCATGCGAAAGACCCAGGTCAAAAGCGCCGCGAGAAGAATGAAGGCGATCAGCACGGCGGTGCGCGCGGTGGCATTCGCACTCGCTTCGGCAGGCGCGAGCGGCTGGAACGCATGCAGCCGCGCGCCTGCCATCGGAATGCTGGTTGCTGCCTCGCGATAGCTTTCCCCGCCGCCGCTCCACGTCGTCCCGTCGCGCGCGAGCGGCAGCGGCATCAGCGGAAGATTGCCGAATTGCAGCGCCGCACGGATGGCGGCGCGGGTGCGTTCGTCGATCGGCGCGAGCGTCCGGAACCGCCAGTCGGGGCGGCTGGTGATGATGACGACGCCATGGTCGTCGGTGACGAACGTCGACAACGGCTGGCGCGCCCACTCGGCCTCAAGCCGGTCGAACTCGACCTTGACGACGATCACCCCGAGCACATGGCCATGGTCCTCGATCCGGCGCGCGATATAGAGCCCCGGGCGGCCGCTGACGGTGCCGAGCGCGAACAATTCGGCCCCGCCCTTTGCCATCGCCTCGCGGAAATAGGGACGAAAGCCGTAATTCTGGCCGACGAAACTCTGCGGGGTGCGCCAGTTGCTCGCCGCGATCGTGCGCCCTTCGCGGCCAATCAGATAGATGACAGCGGCGTCGGTGCGGTCGGCGAGCAGCTCGAGCTTGCTGTTGAGCCGCGCCACGACGGCCGCATCGCCCCCCGCCAGCGCAGCATGCGCGTCCGGATATTCGACGAGCACGAGCGGGAGCAGGCGGAATTTCTGCAACTCGCCCGCAAGCCGGCTCGCCGCGCTCCGCGCCTGTTGCTGGGCCGATATGTCGGACGCGGCACGCGCATGGTCGCGCGCCCAGCCAAACGCCGCGACGGCGATCAACGCGAGCAGCAACAGCGCGAGCCCCGCCGCCCAGATCAGGCGGCGGCCGGCGCCCCGTGGACGCGAATCGGCTATGGCGATTGGATTTGGCATTTGTGCGGATTATCGCACAAATTGCAGATGACTAAGCGAAAAATCGCACATATATCAAAGACAGCGAGACAAAGATGCGACTTTGTTTATTTTGTTTCAGATACTTAGTTGATCTTTCGAAGAGATTGGACCGGCAATCGGGCCGGCCATAATTTAAGGGAAGCAGCGGTGAAGGCCGCGCTCGGGAGGATGCACAAGTGGCTGCCATAATGATCGACGGGTCCGGACCGATGCCGGCAGAGCGTAGGCCGCTCTGGCGCCATCTCTATGTCCAGGTGCTCGCCGCCATCCTGCTCGGTGTCATCATCGGCCATTTCTGGCCCGCGACCGGCGAAGCATTGCGACCGCTCGGTGACGGTTTCATCAAGCTTGTGAAGATGATCATCGCGCCGGTGATCTTCATAACGCTCGTCACCGGCATCGCCGGCATGACCGAACTCCGCTCGGTCGGCCGCGTCGCGGGCAAGGCCTTTGCCTATTTCCTCTTTTTCTCGACGCTGGCGCTGATCGTCGGGCTGATCGTCGCCAACACGATCCAGCCCGGCGCGGGGATGAACATCGATCCCGCGACGCTCGATGCCGGCGCCGTCAACAGCTACGTTGAAAAGGCAAAGCACAGCGGCCTCGTCGATTTCGTCATGTCGGCAATCCCGACGACGCTGGTTTCGGCGCTGACCGGCGAATCGCTGCTTCAGGTCCTGCTCGTCTCGATCCTGTTCGGGATCGCGCTATCGATGGTGGGTGAGCCCGCCGCGCCGGTGCGCGACATGTTCGAGCGCGTCGGGCTCGTCGTGTTCAAGCTCGTCGGCATCCTGATGCGCGCGGCGCCGATCGGGGCGTTCGGTGCGATGGCCTTCACGATCGGCAAATATGGCGTCGGGTCGCTCGCCAACCTCGCGGGCCTGCTCGCGACCTTCTATCTTACCTCGGCGCTGTTCGTAATCGTCGTCCTTGGCATCGCCGCCCGGCTCGCGGGCTTCTCGATCTTCAAGCTGATCCGTTATCTGCGCGCCGAGTTGCTGCTTGTGCTCGGCACCTCGTCGTCCGAGAGCGCGTTGCCCAGCCTGATGGACAAGATGGAGCGCGCCGGCTGTGCCAAATCGGTCGTCGGGCTGGTCGTTCCGACCGGCTACAGCTTCAATCTCGACGGCACCAACATCTATATGACGCTCGCGGCGCTGTTCATCGCGCAGGCGTGCAACGTCGACCTGTCGCTCGGCGAACAGGTCGCGTTGCTCGGCGTCGCGATGATCAGCTCGAAAGGCGCGGCGGGTGTCACCGGCGCGGGCTTCGTCACGCTCGCCGCGACGCTGTCGATCGTACCGTCGGTCCCGGTCGCGGGCATGGCGCTGATCCTCGGCATCGACCGCTTCATGTCGGAGTGCCGCAGCCTCACCAACTTCCTCGGAAACGCGGTCGCAACGGTCGTCGTCGCCCGCTGGGACAATGCGCTCGACCGCGAACAACTGCGGCTCGTGCTGGACAGCGGCGTCGCGCCGCCACTGGCCGCGCCGCCGGTCGAGCAGGACATGGATTAGAAATTTCAGGGGATTGAGGCCGGAAAGGCCCAAGCCAACGCAAGGGAGACGATCAATGAGGGGTTCCACTTCGGCAATGCTGCTGGCGAGCACGGCGATCTGCCTGTTCGCGTCCGCTCCGGTCCGGGCGCAAGATAATGCGCCGGCGACCACGAGCGACGCCGCCGACACCCCGAGCATCGACGATACGGACGATGCCGCGGCGAACGGCATCGTCGTCGTCGGCACGCGCATCGAGGGTGCGCGCGTCACCGAGGCCCTTCCCGTCGTCGTCGTCGATCAGGACAAACTTGACGCGGTCGGCGCGGTCAGCGGCGACGAACTGATCCGCAGCATCCCGCAGATGGGCGATGTCAGCTTCAACCCCGGCAACAATGCCCAGACGAGCAACGCGGCGCGCGGCGACGTCGGTTCGGTCAACCTTCGTTCGCTCGGCGTCGGCAATACGCTGGTGCTGCTCAATGGCCGCCGCATCGTCACCCACCCGGCGAGCCAGGGACTGTCGGACACCGGCACGGTGCCAGTGCTCAGCTATAACTCGAATGCGATCCCCACGACGGGGCTCCAGCGGATGGAGGTCCTGCTCGACGGCGCCGCGGCGCTGTATGGCTCGGACGCCGTCGCGGGCGTTGTGAACACCGTGCTCAAGGATAATTACGACGGCCTGAGGCTCCAGGCCCAATATGGCGGCGCCGAAGGCACGCATCTTCGTGAATTCCAGGGCAATATCCTGGCCGGCAAAAGCTTCGATCGCGGCAATATCACCGTCTCGTTCGAATATACCGGCCGCTCGGCCTTGCGGGCCGAGGACCAGGAGTTCACCGCGTCGGCGAATCTTCGGCCGCTGTTCGCCGACTATCCCAACTTTGCCGGCTCGACCACGCCCGATGGACGCGCGACGCGCGGAGCTTGGCCCGCGCTGATGGTGCCGGTTACCGGTGGTCGCCCGCGCAGTGGCACGACGAACCTGACGACGGCCGCCGGCGCCTTCACGGTGCGCCCGACGCGGCTGGGCGGCTGCGCCCAGCAGCTCACCACCGACCTCTGCCTCGTCAACACGGCGCTTGCGACCAACAATGCCTTCCGCGACCTGCGCTATGACACCGCAATCGGCACCACCGTGATGCCGAGCGTCAAGCGCTACAACGCCTTCGCCAACGGCCATTACGACCTTACCGATAGTCTGACCCTGTTCGGCGAGTTCGGCTATTACCGGTCGAACACGACGCGCATCCAGCCGCCGGTGATCAACCTCAACCAGATCTGGATTCCGGCAACCAATTATTACAACCCCTTCGGCCCGGTCGGCAGCCCGAACCGCCTGCCCAATCTGACCAACGTGCCGGACGAAGGCCTGCCGGTCCTCCTTACCACCTATCGCTTCGTCGACACCGGGCCGCAGGCCGTGAAGGTTTCGGGCGAACAGCTTCGCGCGTTGCTTGGCGTGCGCGGCGAGATCGCCGGTTTCAAATGGGACAGCGCCTTCACCTATTCGGAAGCCTCGGCGGTCGACAGCAGCCTCGCCGTCCGGAGCTCGGCGCTCCAGCAGAGCCTCGCGCTTGCAACCCCCGACGCCTATAATCCGTTCAACGGCGGCTGCATCGATAGCCTGAGCTCGGGCGACTGCACCCCCAGCTCGCAGACCGCGATCGATGCGATCACCTTCCAGCTCCAGCGTCGGTCGAAGACGACACTGACGATGGGCGATTTCCGCGCCTCGCGCCCCGACCTGTTCAAGCTGCCCGGCGGCGACGTCGGCATGGCGTTCGGTTTCGAAGTCCGCCGCGAAACGCAACGCGATGATCGCGACGCGGCGGTCGACGGGTCGGATCCGTTCATCGACATGGTATCGGGCGCGATCACGATCAGCGACGCGGCGGCGGTCAGCGACAATCCCGACACCTATGGCAAGCGCACCGTCGCGGCGGCCTATGCCGAACTGGCGGTACCGCTGGTGTCGGAAGACATGAATGTGCCGCTGATGCGCCGCCTCGACCTGCAACTCGCGGGCCGATACGAGCATTACAGCGACTTCGGCGGCGTCGCGCGCCCGAAGATCGCGGCGGCGTGGGACGTCGTAGACGGGCTGCGGTTCCGCGGCTCCTTCTCGCAAGGCTTTCGCGCCCCGAACCTGGAACAGGTCAACGCGGTCGAATATGCCCGTCTCGCGACCAGCCAGGACTTTCTGCGCTGCGAAGTCGACCTGCGCGCCGGACGGATCAGCAGCTTCAACGCCTGCGGCAATAATTTCGGCTATTCGCGCCGCGTGTCGGGCAATCCCGACCTGAAGCCGGAGAAGAGCACCAACTATAACCTCGGCGTGGTGTTCGAACCGACCTTCCTGCCGTCGGACCTCGGCAAGGTCACCTTCACCGTCGATTACTGGTCGATCCGGCAAAAGGGCATCGTCGGCATCCTCGGCAATGATACCGCCGTCGCGCTCGACTATCTGCTACGCCTGCAGGGATCGTCGAACCCGAACGTGATCCGCGACGCCGCCAACGCCGACGATACCGCTGCCTTCGCTGGCACGGGAATTACGCCGGTCGGCCGCATCACGACGGTGCGCGACCAGTTCGTCAATCTGTTGCCGCAGACGGTGCGCGGGCTCGACTTCGCCTTTTACTGGCAGTCACCGAAGACGGGCATCGGCAAGTTCGACCTGGCGGTGAATTCCAGCCGGCTGCTCAAATTCTCCCGCGCGCCGGGCGATGCCGTCGACATGCTCGTCGCCGCGCGCGAAGCGGGCGACATCAACGCCGCGACTCCGCTGCCCGAAACGCAGAATCTGATCGAGGCCAACGGCCGTCCGAAATGGCGCGGTTCGGCGTCGTTGACCTGGTCGCTCGGCCAGTTCCAGGTCGGCGCGTTCGCGCGCTACACCGGCGCGGTCGATGAAACCGCTTTTGTCGATGCCGACGGCAATCCGTGGCGGATAAAATCGCAGATCACCGCCAACCTTTACGCCCAGGTGAAGATCAAGGATCGCGGCGGGCTGGGCGGCGACATGCGCTGGCGCGTGGGGGTTCGCAACATCTTCGACAAGAAGCCGCCGCTGTCATCCGAAGGCTATCTGGGGTCGCTTTACAATCCCTATGGCCGCTATCTCTACACCTCAATCACGACGGAGTTCTGACGATGAAATACGGGTCCGGTATCTGGCTGCTCATCGGCTGCGCCGGGCTCGCCGTCGCGCCGGCGGCCATGGCAAAGGAGAGCGCGCCCGCGCCGACCGCCGCCGGTGCGACAACGACCTCCCCTGCCGCAAAAGCCGCGCCGCGAACGATCCTGTTCATCGGCAACAGCTTTACCCAGGGCGCGCACTCGGCGGCGCGCAACTGGCACGCAGAAACGGTCACCGACCTCAACGGCGCGAGCTATGGCGGCGTCCCGGCGCTGTTCAAGGCGTTCTGCGAGCAAGCGGGGCTGGACTATCAAGTCAGCCTCGAGACGCAGGGCGGCAAGTCGCTCGGCTTTCATTATGACGAACGACGGCAGCTTTTCGACAAGCCATGGGACATCGTCGTCCTGCAGGAATTCAGCACGCTCGACCGCGCGAAGCCCGGCGATCCGACCGCATATATACGCGATGTGGCGCGAATGGTGGCGCTGTTCAAAAAGCGCAACCCGGCGGTCGACATCCGCCTCGCCTCGACCTGGACGCGCGCCGACCAGACCTACACGCCCAAGGGGCACTGGTACGGAAAGCCGGTGTCGGCGATGGCCGACGACCTGCGCGCCGCCGCCGAACAGGCGCGCGCGGCCAATCCGGCGGTGAAGGGGATCTTGCCGGTCGGCGAGGCGTGGAACCGCGCGATGGCCACGGGGGTCGCCGATCCCAACCCGTATGACGGCATAGCCTATGACCAGCTCGACCTGTGGACGTACGATCATTATCACGCGAGCGTCGCAGGCTATTATCTGTCGGCGCTCGTCACCTTCGGCGCGGTTACCGGCATCGATCCGGTGACACTGGGCCCGAAGGAAAAAAGCGCCGACGAACTCGGCCTTTCGAACACGCAGGCGGCGGCGCTGCAAAAGATCGCGAGCGACGAACTCAAAAGCCTCTGAATGCGCGATGACACGAAACCATGATCGCGGTAGGAACGAAATCATGGAGAAAAACCGATGACACATATCGTGGGGATCGCAGGCAGCCTGCGCCGTAATTCGTTCAACCTCTCCCTGCTCCGTGCCGCCGAAACGATGATGCCGCCGGGCGCCACGCTGGAGGTGCGGACGATACACGGCATCCCGCTGTACGATGCCGACGACGAAGCCGCGGGGGGCCTGCCCGAGACAGTCGCCAGCCTGAAGAAGGCGGTTGCGGCCGCCGACGGGCTGCTTCTCGCAACGCCCGAATATAACAACGGCATACCCGGCGTGTTCAAGAATGCGATCGACTGGCTGTCGCGGCCGGCGGACGACATCGGCCGCATCTTCGGCAACCGGCCGGTCGCGATCATCGGTGCATCACCGGGTAATTTCGGTACGTTGCTGGCGCAGAACGACTGGCTGCCGGTACTGCGCACACTCGGCGCCCGCCCCTGGTTCGGCGGGCGCTTCCTCGCGCCGCGCGCGGGGTCGCTGTTCGACGCAGCCGGACAGCTGAGCGACCCCGCCATCCGCGACCGGTTGAGTTCCTTCGTGGCGGGCTTCGTCGGATTTATCGAGCAGGGTGAGGCATAATCCGCGCCATAAGCGACGCCAACGTCGATTGTCGGAAAATGGTGCCCCTGGCCGGACTCGAACCAGCACTCCTTACGGAACCGCATTTTGAGTGCGGCGCGTCTACCAATTTCACCACAGGGGCATGAGCGCTTGCAGCGCGGCGCTTCCCTAAGGCGAAGCGCCGCATTTTGCCAAGCTATTTCTTGAGCTCTTTCGCCAGCGTCTTCGCGGTCGCCTTGCCATAGGGCGGCTTGAAGCCCGCGAGGCCCGCGACATCGATCTTGGGCTGGCGATAAACCGCGCGTGCATGGCTGAACGTGCGGAAGCCGTCGACCCCGTGATAATTGCCCATCCCCGATGGGCCTACGCCGCCGAACGGCAAATCCTCCATCGCGTTATGGAACAGCACATCGTTGACCGTCACGCCGCCCGAGATCGTCCGCGTCAGCACGCGCTCTTCCTCGCTCTTGTCCTGCCCGAAATAATAGAGGCCGAGAGGGCGATCGTGAGCATTCACATAATCGATCGCCTCGTCGATCGTCTTGTAGGTCTTCACCGGCAGGATCGGGCCGAAGATTTCCTCCTGCATCACCTTCATGTCGTCGGTCGCGCCGCGGACGATGTGAAGCGGCATCTTGTGACCGTTGGCGCTCGCGAAATCCTCGCCTGCCGGATTGACCTCGATCACCTCGGCACCCTTCTCGCGCGCGTCGGCAAGATAGCCCTGCAGCCGATCGAAATTCCGCCCATTGACGACGGAGGTGTAGTCGTCGTTCTTGAGCAGCGTCGGATAGAGCGTCGCGACGCCTTTGCTGACGCTGTCGATCACCTCGCCTTCCTGATCCTCGGCAACGAGCAGATAGTCGGGGGCGAGACAGATTTGCCCGGCGTTCATCATCTTGCCGAGCGCGACGCGCTGACCGACCAGATCCTTGTTCGCGCTGCGCCCGATGAAGGTCGGCGATTTGCCCCCCAGCTCGAGCGTGACGGGAACGAGATTATCGGCGGCGGCGCGCATGATAAGGCGCCCGCCGCCGGTCGCGCCGGGAAAGATCATATGGTCGACGGCGAGCTTCGAGAAGGCGACGCCGACGTCGGCGTCGCCGGTAAACACCGCCATTTCGCTTTCGTCGAAATAATCCGGCACCAGCCGCGCCATCAGCGCCGAGACATTCTCGGTAAACTCGCTCGGCTTGATCATCGCACGGTTACCCGCCGCCAAAATGCCCGCCATCGGCACGAACACCATGCCGATCGGGAAATTCCACGGCGCGACGACGCCGACGACGCCCTTCGGCTGGTAAATCACCTCCGCCTTGGCGCCGAGCAGGCCCAGCGGAAAGGTTGGCTTGCGCTTCTCGCCCTTCGACCAGGCGGCCATATGCTTTTTCGCATGCTTCAGGGCGCTGACCGACGGCATGATGTCGGTCATCAGCGTCTGTTCGCGGCTGCGATGCCCGAAATCCTCGCTCACCGCCTTCGCGAAGTCCTCGGCATTGTCGACGAGCAGCGCGATCGCGCGGTCGATGCGGTCGGTCCGCACGGCAAGGCTTTCGGGCATAGCGGCGGTAAAGCTCGCCCTCTGTGCCGCCAACACCTCGTGCATGCGCGCCGTCTCGCCGGCAATATCCTGCTTGATCGCGGTGGCCATGACCCGTCTCCCCTATGGTTTTCGGTCGCCGTTTGATCACGCCGCGCGGCGGGTTGCAAGACGAAACCTGTTCACCATCTAAGTCGTGGCTCTTTCGCAAGTGCAGCAAAGGCGCTAAGCGACCCGCCGACGTATCTTTCCCCTACGGAGTCTCTCGATATGACCGCCACCGATCCCGTCGTCTTTCTTTCCTACGCACGCACCCCGATGGGCGGCATGCAGGGCGTACTTTCGGACGCGAGCGCTACCGATCTCGGCGCGACCGCGGTGAAGGCGGCGGTCGAGCGCGCCGGCGTCAAGGGCGACGACATCGAGCGCATCTATATGGGCTGCGTGCTGCCGGCGGGGCTCGGCCAGGCGCCGGCGCGCCAGGCCGCGATCAAGGCGGGCCTGCCCAAGTCTGTGCAGGCGACGACCGTGAACAAGGTTTGCGGATCGGGCATGCAGACCGTCATCATGGGCGCCGAAGCGCTCGCTGCGGGCAGCATCGATCTGGTCGTCGCGGGCGGCATGGAGTCGATGACCAACGCGCCCTACCTGCTCAAGAAACACCGCTCAGGTGCGCGCATCGGTCACGACACGGCCTATGACCATATGTTCCTCGATGGGCTCGAAGACGCCTATGAAGCGGGCCGCGCGATGGGAACTTTCGCGCAGGATACCGCCGATGCCTATCAGCTCAGCCGTCAGGCGCAGGACGATTATTCGATCGAATCGCTGAAGCGTGCGCAGGCCGCGATCGCCGAAGGCGCCTTTGCGAACGAGATCACGCCGGTGACGCTCACCACGCGTAAGGGCGAGGTCGTCGTCGACACCGACGAACAGCCCGGCAAGGGCAACCCCGACAAGATCCCGACGCTGAAGCCCGCGTTCGCCAAGGAAGGTACGATCACCGCCGCGACCAGCAGCTCGATTTCGGACGGCGCCGCCGCCGTCGTGCTCTCGCGCCAGTCGGTCGCGGAAGCCAAAGGCGCCAAGCCGGTCGCGAAGCTCGTTGCGCACGCCGCGCACGCGCAGGAACCGAAGGATTTTACCGTCGCTCCTGTCGGCGCAATCAACAAGCTGCTCGCAAAGGCCGGCTGGTCGATCGGCGATGTCGACCTGTTCGAAGTCAACGAGGCCTTTGCCTGCGTCGCGATGTTCGCAATGCACGACCTCGGCATTCCGCACGACAAGATCAACGTCCATGGTGGTGCGACCGCGCTCGGCCACCCGATCGGCGCCAGCGGTACGCGTATCATCACGACGCTGATCGCCGCGCTTCAGCGCCACGGCAAAAAGCGCGGCGTCGCCAGCCTCTGCATCGGCGGCGGCGAAGCAACGGCGGTTGCCATCGAACTGGTCTGAACCCTTCGACAAAAAAGTTCCGGGGCGTCGTCGCGAGGCGGCGCCCCTTCGTCGTTTTCGCGCGACAAATTGCGACACTAATGACCTGAAAATAAACGCCGCGTTCCGGAACAATTCAAACGAGCTGGCGTAACTCGTTCCTGTCATCGGGCAGATCCCCTCCCCCTGACGATGCAAAGGAATGGCACAATGAAGAAGATGAAATTTCTCACCGCCGGCCTGATCGCCGCGATGATGATCCCGGCGGCGGCACAGGCCCAGACCGGTGAACTCCGCCGCGACCGTCAGGACATCGCGAAGCAGCAGCGCGACCTCCGCGACGCGCAGCGCTACGGCGACCACCGCGATGTGCGCGACGCCCGTCAAGACGTGCGCAAAGCCAAGAAAGAATATCGCGAAGACATTCGCGACTGGCGCCGCGACGCGCGCTACCAGAATTATCGCGCGCCGTTCAAATACCAGCGGTTCAATGTCGGATCGACGCTGCGCTCCAACTATTACGCGCCGGCCTATCGCCCGACCTGGGACAGCCGCTGGGGCGTTCCGCGTGCCGGCCGCGGCCTGACCTATGTCCGCCACTATAACGACCTGCTGCTGGTCAATACCCGCACGGGCAAGGTCGTGAAGGTCTATCGCGACCAGTTCCGCTGGCGCTAAGCGGTATATATATACCGAACGAACCGGAGGGCTGGCGGGAAACTGCCGGCCCTCTTTTTACATTCTCGCGATCGGCGTTGTGAAACCCATGCGTCGCGACCAAAGGTGCGCGGCAGATCAATCGCCCCAGATATGGTCGGTCTCGATCCAGCCCTTGCGACCGCCGACATCGAACCGGCACCAGCCATTCTTGCAATCGGTGATCCGGCCGACGACGCCAGGCTCGGCGCGATAGGCAACCGCCGCCGAAACGCTGGGCTCCTCGCGCATCGGGCGGATGCCGCCCGTGACAATCGCGGTGCGCGTCCGGCTGAGCAATCGCGCCGCCATCCAGCCCTGCGTGCCGTCGGGATCCTCGATCTTGCGCCACGTCTCAAAGCGCGCGATCACCCGCACCGGCAAGTCCTTGCGGCGATACTCCCACGTCACGGGGACATCCGGCGACGGCCCCTTTCGCATCCGTGCTTCATCGACGCTGATAGACGCCCAATAGGGCAGCTCGATATCGGATTGTGCGGCGGCCGGTCCCACGGCGGCAAGCAGCAAGGCTGCGACAAGAAAATGGCGGCTGGTCATCCCGCAGCCTTGTCAAAATCGACCCGTCATTTCAACCGTTCGCCGCACGCGATGCTGCTTTCGTCCACAGAGCCGCTGCGCTCCGCCCTCTTGACCGCGCCGCCGCGCCGCGCTCTATCGCGGCGATGCCCGATTCATCCCGTCCGAAACGCCCGCGCGTCATCGTCACCCGCCAATTGATGCCGCAAGTCGAGGCGCGCATGGCCGAATTGTTCGACGTTGCGCTATCGGCGCACGATCACGCCTTCAGCCGCGACGAGCTCAAGGCCGCGGTCGCCGACTGCGACGTGCTGGTGCCGACGGTGACCGACGAGATCGACGCCGAGATCATCGACGCCGCGGGCGAACGACTGAAGCTGATCGCCAATTTCGGCGCCGGGGTCGACCATATCGACCTGTCCGCCGCGCGCGCGAAGGGCATCATGGTGTCGAACACCCCCGGCGTCTTCACCGAAGACACCGCCGACATGACGATGGCGCTGATCCTGTCGGTGCCGCGCCGCCTTGCCGAGGGCGAGAAACTGATGCGCTCGGGCAAATGGGAGGGCTGGGCGCCGAGCACGATGCTCGGTCACCGTGTCGGCGGCAAATTGCTCGGCATTATCGGCATGGGCCGCATCGGACTGGCGGTCGCGCAGCGCGCGCGCGCCTTTGGCCTGTCGATCCACTATCACAACCGCCGCCGCCTTCCCGAGGCAGTCGAGGAAGAGCTGGGCGCGAGCTATCATGCGAGCGTCGACACGCTGCTCAGGATCAGCGATATCGTCTCGATCCACTGTCCGCACACGGCGGAAACGCACGAACTGGTAAATGCCGCGCGGATCGCAGCGATGAAACCGACCGCCTATCTCATCAACACCGCGCGCGGCGAGATCGTCGACGAGAAGGCGCTGATCGCGGCGCTCAAGAGCCGCCGGATCGCGGGCGCCGGGCTCGACGTCTATGCGCAGGAGCCCGTGGTCGACCCCGACCTGCTCGCGCTCGACAACGCCGTGCTGCTCCCCCACCTCGCCTCGGCGACGATCGAGGGCCGCGAGGCGTCGGGCGGAAAGGTCATCGCGAACATTCGCGCCTGGTGCGACGGCCACAGGCCGCCCGATCAGGTGCTGGAGGGGTGGATCTGATACCGTCGCCCCGGAAAGAGCCGGGGCGACTTATCGGAATCAATCCCCCGTCAAAATCCGATCCACAAGCTGCTTCACCGTCGGGGTGAAGTTGTTCGAGTAAAAGGGATCGGTCTTGAAGTTGAACGCCGCGTGGCCCGCAAACATCAGATTCTGTTCGACGTCGCCGCCGTGCGCGATGTCCTGCAGCGTTTTCTGGATGCAGAAGCTGCGCGGATCGGCGAGATAGCCGGTGGTGTAATCGTCATGGTCCTTCCACGACGAGAAACCGCAATGCGACAGGCAACCCATGCAATCGGTCTGGTCCTTGCGGATCATCGCCTTGTCGGCTTCGGTGACGAACACGACGGTGTTGTCGGGCGTCTTCAGCGCCTCGGTATAGCCTTCGGCCGCCCAGTCGCGCGCGCGGGCGCGGTCGTGCGGGGTGACCCAGAAATTCTTGCCCTTCACCCCCACGTCGAGCTGGACGATATGATCGCCCGCTTCCTGCTTCGAATAGGGAATCTGGCGTTCCGAACGCGCTTCGAGATCGCGCAGGAACGGATTGCGCACCGCGCTCGAATAGAAACCGGTCGGCGAGAAACGGTGGAGCAGGACGTCGCCGTCGTCGAGCGTACGGAGCCGGTCCTTCCACGCCTGCGGGATCGGGCTTTCCTCGGTCAGTAGCGGGCGGGTGCCGTACTGGAAGACGATCTGGCCGAGTTCGGGATTCTCGATCCAGTCCTCCCAGTCGCGCAGGTACCAGACGCCGCCCGCCATCACGATCGGAACGCTATCCGCGATACCTTCGGCGCGCATCGTATCGCGCAGCGCCTTGACGCGCGGATAGGGGTCTTGCGGGACCAGAGGATCCTCGGCGTTCGACAGGCCGTTGTGACCGCCGGCAAGCCAGGGATCTTCATAAACCACCGCGCCGAGCAGGTGCGAAACCTTGTGATAGGCGCGTTTCCACAGCGCGCGGAAGGCGCGCGCCGAGCTGATGATCGGCAGATAGAGCACATTGTGCCGCTGCGCGATCTCGCTGAGCTTGTACGGCATGCCCGCGCCGCAGGTCACGCCCGCGACGAGGCCCTTGGTCCGCTCCAGCACACCTTCGAGGATCTGCTGCGCGCCGCCCATTTCCCACAGGACGTTGATGTTGATCGCGCCCTTGCCGCCCGATACGTCGTGCGCGCGCTTCACCTGTTCGACCGCGCCGTCGATCCCGTACTGGATCAGTTCCTCGTGACGCTCGCGGCGCGTCAGCGCGCGATAGATTTGCGGGATGATCTTGCCCTCGGCATCATAGCTGTCTGCGTTGACCGCCGACACGGTGCCGATGCCGCCCGCCGCGGCCCATGCGCCGCTCGACATATGGTTGGTCGCCGACACGCCCTTGCCCCCCTCGACCAGCGGCCAGACTTCGCGTCCGCCGTAAAGGATGGGCTTCAAACCTTTGAACACTATGAACCTCTTTCTCTGCGCCAGGACGCTTATGCGCCGCGGCCCCCGTTTGCCGTTTCCGTAAGCGGAAAACGGCAACTTTTGTCAATCGATGCCGATCCAGCGCCCGCTGAACGGACCATATCCTTCAAGCCCGCGAGCATAGAGCTTTTCATAGGCGGCGACCATGGTTGATTCGTCGAAGCGTTCGGCGGCGAGGCGGCGGTTCGCAGCACCGATTTCGGCACGCAGCGCCGGATCGGTGGCGAGTTCGGCGAGCGCCGCGCGAAAGGCGGCCTCATCGCCGGCGATAAGGCGACGATTGGGCTTGGACACTATATCCGCGACATCGCCGACTTCGGGACTGACAACAGGCAACCCCGCCGCCATCGCCTCGACCACCGCGATCGGCATCTGCTCGCTCCGCGACGACAATGCCAGCAGGTCGAAATGACCAATCCAGCGCGCGGGTTCGGCCATGAAGCCGGGCATGACGAGCCGGTCGGCCATGCCGCAGGCCGCGGCCTCGGCAGCGATGGCGGCGCGTTCGGGGCCTTCGCCGACGATCACGAGCCGCACATTGGCCGGGAGCGTTGCCACAGCGCGCACCAGGCGTGGCAAATCCTTGACCGCGCGCAGCCCGGCCACGGTGCCGATCACCACCTCGCCCGCGCGTCGCACAAAGCCGGGGATCGCCGCCGTCGGTCGATGGCCGTAGGCCTCCACATCGATACCGTTGCGGATAAGATGGGTGCGATCCCCCGCGCCCCATTCTTCGGTCGCGATCCGCTGGAGCAGCGTCGAGGGCACCACAACCGAGCGCGCGGTGCGCAGCGCGATCCGCCGGAACAGATTGCGCTTCCAGTTCCGCCGGAGGCTCTCGTCCTCGTTGAAGCCGTCCTCGTGGTGGATCAGTTCGGGCATGCTGTGCCAGAGGCGCGAAACGTGAACACGCCGCGCCATCACCCCATCCATCGCGCCCCAATTATAGCTCAGGACCAGGTCGAACTTCGTCATATAGTCGGCGAGCGCGCGATAGCGCGCCAGCGAGGGCTTGCCATGCAGCGGGGGCGCATCCCCGGGAAATTCGGCGACAATCCCCGGCTCGATCGCGTCGCGCGCGCCGAGCGCATCGGGCATCGCCGACAGGATCGTGTGGTGCGCGCGGTCGCCCATCAAATTCATCAGCCGCACCGAGCGGGCTTCCTTTCCGCCGAGCGAGAAGCTCGAATGGAGATGCAGGATGCGGATCGGCCAAGGCGTTTCCGGCTCCGTTTCGACCTCGTTCGCGGTCACGTCGCCGGAAGCTCCGCGATCCAGGCATCGATTGCGGCTCGGGCATCGCTCTCGTCCAGCGTCGGGGCGTGACCGACGCGCTGCACTTCTACAAGCCGCGCATTCGGCAAGGCTTTGACCATCCTGGCCGCGGCGGGACGCCCCAAAATGTCCGATAGCTGCCCGCGCAGGATCAGGACCGGCACCTCGCCCAGCGCGCGATAGGCGGGCCACAGATCGACCCCGGCAGCGTCGCCATTGGGCGCTCGCAACGGCGCTGCGATCTGCTTGTCATAGTCGCTGACGATCCGCCCTTCCGGCGTCAACCGGTGCGTCCGCTTGGTGATCCTTAGCCAATCCTCGATATTATAGCCCGGATAGACCGCGGCGTTGAGTTCCGCATAGGCGCGCGCGGCGTGAATCCATGTCGGCTGACTGCCTCCGGCGCCGATATAATCGCGGATCCGGTCAAGACCTGCGGCCTCGAGTTCGGGCCCGACATCGTTGAGCACCGCGCCGACCAGCCGCCCCGGCTGCGTAGTCGCGAGCAGCATAGACACGAGCCCGCCCAGCGACGTGCCGACCGTCGCGAACCGGTCGATCGCCATCTCGTCGAGCAGCGCGATGATGTCCTGCGCATAGGTCAACGGGACATAGGTCATCGGATCCTTGGCATAGGCGCTTTCGCCGCGGCCGCGAAATTCGGCGACGATCACCCGCCGCCGGACCGCCATATGCGGCGCCACGCCCTCGAAATCGCGGGCATTGCGGGCAAGCCCGGGCATGCACAGGATCGGGGGCATGCCGTCGCTGCTCGGTGGCCCCGGATAGATGCGCGCGTGAAGCCGGACGCCATCGTGCGACCACCAATAATGGTCGTCCCAGTCACGCTGGATATCCTGCTTCGCCGAAATCGATCGTCCCCTCGCTATGCCCGCCCCGTCTATCGCCAACCGGCTTGCGCACGCAACCCACCCTGAACGCGCGCCTTCTTCCGTCCGACGAGGTTTGCGTTGGCCCACAGCCGGTTGCCGCCACCGGCATTCACCGATAAGAGGCAGGAGACCATGAGCGAAGAGCTGATTTCCTTTGAGCCCGCCACCGGCGACGAGCTGTGGCGCGGCACCGTCAGCGACATCGATCAGGACGTGGCGGCAGCACGCGCCGCATGGCCCGAATGGGCCGCAAAGCCGGTCACCTTCCGGTCCGAGACGCTTCGCCGTTTCGCCGACCGGGTCAAGGCCGAGGCGGAGACGCTCGCCGACCTGATCGCGCGCGAAACCGGAAAGCCATTGTGGGAGGCGCGCACCGAGGTCGAGTCGGTCGCGAACAAGGTCGATATCTCGATCAAGGCCTATGCCGAACGCACGTCCAACCGCCGCATCGAAGGCGCGATGGGGCTGCGCAATGCGGTGCGGCACAAGCCGCACGGCACGCTCGCGGTTCTGGGTCCTTATAATTTCCCTGCGCACCTGCCGAACGGGCATATCGTTCCGGCGCTGCTCGCGGGCAATTCGGTCTTGTTCAAGCCGTCCGAAAAGACGCCGGCGGTGGGCGCGAAGCTGGTCGAGCTATTTCACAGCGCGGGCGTACCGCAGGACGTCCTCCGTCTCGTCATCGGCGGCCCCGACACCGGCAAGGCGCTCGCAGGACATCCGGGCCTCGACGGCCTGCTCTTTACCGGATCGGCGCGCACCGGCATCGCGATCAACCGCCAGTTTGCCGATCAGCCGGGAAAGATCGTCGCGCTCGAAATGGGCGGCAACAACCCAATCGTCGTCTGGGATACCGCCGACATCGCGACCGCCGCGGTATTGGTGGTCCAGTCGGCCTTCCTCAGCGCCGGGCAGCGATGCAGCAACGCGCGGCGCCTGATCGTCAAGAACAGCCTGGCAGAGCCGCTGATCGAAGCCGTCAAGTCGCTTGCCAACCGGCTGATCGTCGATCATCCGCATGCCGACCCCGCGCCCTATATGGGGCCGGTCATCGACAATGAGTCCGCCGACGGGCTGACCGAAAGCTTCCTGATCCTGATGTCGAACGGCGGCCAGGTAATCCGCCACATGACGCGGCCGATCGCGGGACGCCCTTTTCTGACCCCCGGCATCATCGACGTGACCGCGATGCCCGAACGCCCCGATATCGAGTTATTCGGCCCGCTGTTACAGGTGATCCGCGTCGACAGTTTCGAGGCAGCGATCGCCGAGGCGAACAACACCGCTTTCGGGCTGTCGGCGTCGCTGATCGGCGGGACGCCGCAGCTTTACGACCAGTTCTGGGCCAATGCGCGCGCGGGCGTGATCAACTGGAATCGCCCGACCAACGGCGCGTCCTCGGCGGCGCCGTTCGGCGGCATCGGCCTGTCGGGCAACCACCGCCCGAGCGCCTTTTACGCCGCGGACTATTGCGCCTATCCGGTCGCGAGCGCCGAAAGCGACGCGATGCGAGCGTCCATCGGTGTCGGCCTGCGCGATCCCGAGGGTTCGCAGCTGGTCACCAAGAAATATCTCTGACCCTAGCCGGCGCAATTTTACCTTCACCGGTATCAAAAAAGCCTGCTTTGCGGTTCGATGGCCGCGCGATCATTTACACTCTATGGAAAAGACAATTCTTCCCGCGGGCAAATTGTGGCTCGTCGGCGCCGGTCCCGGCGATCCCGACCTGCTGACGCTGCGCGCCGCGCGCTTGCTCGAAGGCGCAGACCTTGTCGTTCATGACGGACTCGTCGGCGATGGCGTGCTCGCGTTGATTCCGCCGCATGTCGAACGGATCAGCGTCGCCAAGCAGCGTAGCCGCCACACGATGAAACAGGAATTGATCAACGAATTGCTGGTCTGCGAGGCCCTCGCGGGCAAACGGGTCGTGCGGCTGAAGGGCGGCGATCCGTTCATCTTCGGGCGCGGCGGCGAGGAACTCGACGCCGCGCGCGAAGCGGGCATCGCGTGCGAGGTCGTTCCCGGTATCACCGCCGCCGCGGGCTGCGCAGCGCAGGCGGGCCTCCCCCTCACCCATCGCGAGGATGCGAGTGCGGTCAGCTTCGTGGCGGGCCAATGCAAGGACCTGACCGATCAGGACTGGTCGGGCCTCGCGGGTCACGGCCGCACGCTGGTGATCTACATGGGCCTCGCGACCGCTTCGGCGATCGCCGACAAGCTGATCGCCGACGGCGTCTCGCCGGGCCTGCCGGTCGCTATCGTCGAACGCGGCACTACGAAGGACGCGCGCGTTCTCCGCACTCTGCTCACCGACCTCGGCGACCTTGTGGTGCGCGAGAAGGTCGCCAGTCCGGCGCTTATCATCGTCGGCAAGGTCGCGGCGCGCGCCGACGCGCTCGATTGCCTCGGCGCCCCCGGCGTCGCCAATTATCTGAAGGATATTGCATGCGAATCTTGACCGGCAA
>JAEWIL010000215.1 GCA_023387085.1 Pseudomonadota bacterium
GGCCCCTCCACCACCGCCTGCGGCGGCGGTCCCCCTCCCCATGGCTTCGCCACAGTGAGGATATATGTCCGCAATCGGTCGAAAACGGTCGTTCGATGGGTTTGCAAGAGATCCAACCGCGCAAGGAAAACAGGACTACGCCGGAACCCTTACCGGCGACCAATCCTGCCGCTTCGCCCATTCCGCGAAGGGGGTTGGCGTCACGCCCAGCAGCCGCGCCGCCGGCACGGCATCGAGCGCGACGGGCGAGACCGGCTGGTCGTTGTACCAGCGATAGAATTTCGCCATGCCGTCATAAATGCTAGCGGGCTGGACGTCGCGCGATCCGGTGACCAGTTCGCTCATCCGCGCCGCAAACTCATCGGGGCTCAGGCTCTGGAATTCCACGGGGCGTCCGACCGCCTCGCTGAGCCGCGCGGCGACATCGGTGCCGACCAAGGCCTCCGGTCCGCCAACCGCGATGCGATCCGCGATCAGATCCTCGTGCAGCAATCCCGAAACCATATAGGCGGCGACATCCTCCAGGCACACCCAGCTGATCTTCAGCGTCGGCGCCGCCGGATAGGCGAACACCCCGCTGTTGACGATCGCCGGGCGCGACCAGATGCGGATGATATTGTCCATGAACACCATCGGCTCGATGATGACATAGGGAACGCCGCTTTCATGGATTGCGCGCTCGATGTCGCGTCGCCCGTCGTGCGCCGACAGCCCCAGATCATGGTCGGCGACATAGCAGCTCGTGTTGAAAACGATTTTGCTCAGCCCCGCGAGGCGCGCCGCCTCGGCAATGTTGCGCCCCATCGCGGCGGCCTTCGCGCGATCGAATTCGAATGGCAGGTGCATCGCAAGCGCGTCCTGACCGCGAAAGGCCGCAATCAGGCTGTCGACGTCATATAGGTCGGCCGGCACCTCCGCGACGTCGCTATGCTCGGTCGCGGCCATCGCTCCCTGGCGCCGGACTGCGGCGGTAACCGACAGGCCGCGGGCCTTCAGCGCGCCGACCAGCGGAATCCCCTGATCGGCTGGAGCGCCAAGAACGACGATCTTTTTCATCCCGCTGCCTGCGTGCCGTCAGCCTGCAACTGTCCCAGCATGTGGGCCGTGTCGAAATAATGGATACGCATCGACGCCATCTTGCCGTCGCGATCAAATTCGGTGACCTCGGCGATATGGGTTTCAAAGCGCTTGCCGCTCGATTTCGCGGTGACGGTGAAATGCAGCAAGGCGACGGCATATTTCTCACCGCCGACCAGCTCCATCCATTTGACCGCCGGATCCTCCCAATAGCCCATGACATGCGCGTAAAGCCGTTGCAGCGCGTCGCGCCCGCGCCATTCCCCGCCATAAGGCAGCGAGCTCGGTTCATGGATCACGAAATCCTCGGCCATATAGCCGGCAACCGCGTCCCAGTCCCCCTTCGCTACGTCGGCGTACATCGCCTTGCTGGCATCGAGCGGCGTCATTCGATCGTGCCCACGACAGCTCCGACGGGATAGACCTCGCCCTCGACCCCCGTCGGGCGCAATATGCCCGCGACCTGCGCCTCGATCTCGACCGTCGTCTTGTCGGTTTCGACCGTATAGATGATGTCGCCGACCTCGACGCGCTCGCCGTCCCCGAACATCCATTCGTTCAGCGTCATTTCGGTCGCCGACATGCCGATCTTGGGGATACGCAATTCTTCGGCCATCGCTTCAGCCCTTCCAATTCACCGCGGTGCGAACCGCATCGGCGATCGCATCCTTGTTCGGGATCCACGCCTGTTCGAGTGCGTTGGCCATCGGCACGGCCGAGAAGGCGCCGCCGATGCGCGTCACTGGCGCTTTCAGCTTGCCGAACAGCTTTTCATTGAGCCGCGACGCGATTTCGGCGCCCGTGCCATATTGCTTCACCGCCTCGTGCAGCACGATGGCGCGCCCCGTCTTTTCGACCGACGCGGTCACCGTCGCTTCGTCATAAGGGGCGATGGTCCTCAGATCGACCACCTCGACCGAAATCCCTTCGTCGGCCAGTTTCCCGGCCACTTCGAGCGCGTCGAGCACCGTCCGGCCATAGGTGACGATGGTGCAGTCGCTGCCCTCGCGCGCGATCGCCGCCTTGCCGAGCGGAACGATGTGGTTCGCGCCCGGATCGTCGGATTTCAGGCCATAGCAAAGGATATTCTCGATGAAGATCACCGGGTCGTTGCACGCGATCGCCGCGCGCATCAGCCCTTGGGCATCGGCGGCATTCGACGGGGTGACGATTTTCAGCCCCGGCACATGCGCAAACCAGGCCTCCAGCATGTCGCTATGCTGGCCGCCAAAACCCACCCCGACGCCGGTCGTCGTGCGCAGCACCAGCGGCACGTTCGTCTGCCCCCCCGACATGAAGCGCAGCTTTGCGGCATGGTTGACGATCTGGTCCATCGCCACCGTGACGAAGTTCATCAACATGATCTCGGCGATCGGACGGAATCCCGCCAGCGCGGCGCCAACGCACGCGCCGACGATCGCCTGCTCCGAAATCGGCGTCGCGCGGATGCGGTTCTCGCCATATTTCTCGGTCAGCCCGGCCGAGATTTTGAACACCCCGCCCCCTTGTTTCGCGGCGACATCCTCGCCGAGCAGAATCACGCCCTCATCTTCGGCCATCGCCTCGTCGATCGCGCGATTGATCGCCTGCGTCATCGTGATCTGGCTCATGCCGCGATCTCCTCTTCGAAGACATCTTTGCGGATTTCCTCCGGCCCCGGCAGGGGGCTGTTCGCGGCGAACTCGGCGGCGGCATCCATCTGCGCATCGAGGTCGGCGACGATCGCGTCGAGCTCGGCTTCGCTGAACTGATGATCGAGCATCAGCTGGCGCAGCCGCGGCAGGGGGTCTTCCGCCGCCATTTCCGCCAGATGTTCCGCAGGCATGTAGGAGAAATCGGCACCAAAGAAATGGCCCATCATCCGATAACACATCGCCTCGATCAGCGTCGGCCCCTCGCCAGCGCGGGCGCGGTCGACCGCCGCCTTGGTCGCGTTGTACATCGCGATGGCGTCATTGCCGTCGACGTGGACGCCCGCCATTCCATAGGCCTTGGCGCGCGTGACGATCGAATCGACCTTGGTGTGGTCGGCAAAGGCGGTGTGCTCGCCATAGCGGTTGTTCTGACAGAGGAAGATCACCGGCAGCTTCCACAGCTGCGCCATGTTCATCGCCTCATGAAAGGCGCCGATATTGGTCGCGCCGTCGCCGAAACAGACCATCGTCACCTTGCCATCGCCGCGGTTTTGCGACGCCAGCGCCAGCCCGTTTGCGATCGGCAGCCCCGAACCGACGACGCCGGTCGTCACCATCACGCCGCTGTCGGGGTGCGTAATGTGCATCGAACCGCCCTTGCCGCGGCAGGTGCCGCCCGCCTTGCCCGCGATTTCGGCGAACAGCGGGTTCAGCGGCACGCCCTTGGCGATCTGGTCATGCTGGCCGCGATAGGTGGTGACAAGATAATCGCTGGGTTCCAGCGCCGCCATCGCCGCCGCCGACACCAGTTCCTGTCCCCGCACGGTGTAATAGATGACCGCCAGCTTGCCGGTCATCAGCAGCGAACGGAACTTCTCGTCGGCGCGCGCGACGCGCATCGTGCGGGTATAAATATCGAGCAGCTTGTCGCGGTCGATCGTCGTCTCGGTCATGCGGGCTCTCCGATACCCAATTGGGGGTTGGCACTGGCGGCGGCGCTGGGTCGCGCCGCGACGCGGCCCTGCCAGGCGGCAAGGTTTGCGAGCGCGGGATCGGGCGGCTGCCCGACCATCGCCCCGAACTCGACGAAGCAGTAAAGCAATATGTCAGCGAGGCTGAAGCGATCGCCCGCCAGCCACGGCCCCGCACCGATGATCCGGTCGACCTGCGCCAGCCCGTCAGCGGCCAGCCGTTTCAGGTCTGCGGCGGCATCGGGAAGGCACAGCATCCGGCTTTCGAACATCGGCAGCCCCTCGGCGCCGCGAAAACCGGCGGTCATCGGGACGACGACCTGTTGATCGACGATCCGCGCCAGCATCCGCGTCTGCGCCCGGTCCGCCGCCGCCGCGCCGAGCAACGCGTGCCCCGCCTGCGTCTCGTCGAGATATTCGCAGATCGCCAGGCTTTCGGCGATGCAGCGGCCGTCATCGAGCTCGAGCAGGGGGGTGTGCCCAAGCGGGCTTTTCGCACAGAAATCGGGCTGGCGATTTTCGGCCGCCATGATGTCGACGAACTGGCGATCGACCTGCACCCCCGTTTCGGCAAGATACATCAGCACGACGCGCGGATTCGGACCAAGCGATTGGTATAATTTCATCGCCCCGGCCTCAGAACTGGACGCGTTTGGTGAAGCCGCCGTCGATGACCAGGTGCGCGCCGGTCATATAGGGGCAGGCGGGCGAGGCCACGAAAACGATGCCTTTCGCCACCTCCTCGGGCTCGCCGAAGCGTCCCATCGGCATCTGCGCCAGCGTGCCTTCGTACAGCGCCGGCACCGCCGACTTGATGACCTCCCAATTGCCGCCGGGATAATAGATGGCGCCGGGCGAGACGATGTTGACGCGGATATTCTGCGCCGCGAGCGCCTGGCTCAATTGCGAGCCATAGGTGATAAGCGCCGCTTTGAGCGCGTTGAAGGCTTGCGGAACGATGAAGGTCTCGACCGCCGCGGTCGACGACATGAAGACGATCGACCCCGACCCCGACGCCGCCAGCGCCTCGGTCAGCACCTCGACCCCATGCACCGCGCCCATGATATCCATGTCGAGCCCGCGCTGCCAGTCGCCGGTCGCGCCCTGCCCCGACGAGCTGGCGGTATGGATGAAGATGTCGCAGCCCCCCAGCGTGTCGCGCGCCTTTTCCAGCCAGGCACGATAGCCGTCGGGATTGTCCGTCATGTCGAGCTGGTCGCCCAGCACCCTGCCCGGCCCCGCCGCGTCGATCGCCGCGACAGCCGCCGCGACCTTTTCCGCATCGCGCGAGAAAAAGGCGACGTCGGCGCCCTCGGCGGCGAAAATCTTGAGCGCGGCGAGCCCCAGGCCGTGCGCGCCGCCGTTCATGATGACCTTCTTGCCGGCCAGACCCAGATCCATCGCATCCTCCTCATGTCATGTTGAGGGGGAGAGTATCGGGCTATATCGGGCGGCGACATCAGCAAAAATGGGAGCGAGGACGAGAGTCTGCCGTCCGAAGTGAGGACGCGGGCCGAATCCTCCTCGTCCTCGCCGCCCTTGTCGCAGCCCCGGACGCGCATGACCGCCGCAATGGACCTGACAGGGCTCGTCCGTTCGGAAGTGACGAACATTCTGAGTGCGCGTCGGGCATGGGGTCGGCCGGCGCGCGATAGTCCGTTCACTTCTCTATTACGCGAGCTGAAAATAGCACGCTCGAAGCGAAGCGTAATGTAACGCGCTCGCGCCTAACCGACTGGACATGTTATGAAACTGGAGCGGGCGAAGGGATTCGAACCCTCGACCCCAACCTTGGCAAGGTTGTGCTCTACCCCTGAGCTACGCCCGCTCTGGCGGCTGGAAACGGGTGGCTCCCAGCGGGTGAGGCGGGCGATTAGCACCGGCTTTCGGAGTCGGCAAGCCCTGTTTGCGATTTTTGCCGAAGGGTTGGCAAAGCGGCGGCAAATCCCACATAAGCGGACAGGAGTCTTCCGCTGACGCGGAACCGGCAGACAGATATAACAAGGAGCATAGCCGCCGTGGCCACTCTCGGTCTGAACCCGCAGGAAAAGGAAGCCGTCGAAGCTTTCCGCCGCGACGTCGTCGATCCGTCGATGACGAAGCTCGTCATCCTCGATTTCTGGGCCGAATGGTGCGGGCCGTGCAAGCAGCTCGGTCCGGTGCTCGAAAAGGTCGCCGAAGCCTACGCCGACAAGGGCGTCGTGCTCGCGAAGATCGATGTCGATGCCAACCCCTTCATCGCCGGCCAGTTCCAGGTCCAGTCGATCCCGACGGTCTATGCGATTTTTCAGGGCCAGCCGGTCGCCAACCTGACCAACGCCCGTACCGAAAGCCAGCTCAAGGCCCTTCTCGACCAGCTGCTCGCGCAGCTTCCCGTCGAGAGCGAGGCGAGCGCGCGGGCGGTCGAAATCGCCCCGCTGATCGAGATGGGCGAAGCCGTCCTCGCCGAAGGCGACGGCGAACGGGCGGCGGGCATCTTCGCGCAGATCGCCGAGATGGCGCCCGACAATGCGCCGGCGCAGGGCGGACTGATCCGTGCGCTGCTGCTCGCCGGCGATGTGGGAGCGGCACAGGCGGCGCTGGACGCGGTCCCCGCCGAGATTGCCGCCGATCCGGCGATCGCGCAGGCGAAGAGCGCGCTCGAACTCGCCGCCGACGCGCCCCAAGCAGGCGAACTGGCGGGCCTCGAAGCTGCGGTCGCGGCAAACCCTGACGACCATCAGGCCCGCTTCGACCTGGCTGCGGCGCAGATCGGAGCGGGGCAGCGCGATGCCGCCGCCGACAATCTCCTCCACATCGTCGCTGCCGACCGCGCGTGGAACGACGATGCGGCGCGCGCCAAACTGCTGTCGCTGTTCGAAGCCGTCGGTCTCGAAGACCCGTGGGTCGCGGCACAGCGCCGCCGCCTGTCGCTGATCCTCTTCGGCTGATGGGCGAAGCCGCACCCTTGACCATCCAGCGGATCGCGATCTTTCCGCTCCCCGGCGCGGTTCTGTTTCCGGGGCTGCATCTGCCGCTCCACATCTTCGAGCCGCGCTACAAGGCGATGGTGCAGGAGGTACTGGCACGCGACCGCCAGATCGGAATGATCCAGCCGCGCCAAATTCCCGGCGAGGAGGACCGCGAGCCGCCGGCGCTGTATGACGTCGGCTGCGTCGGACGGATCGTCGATGTCGAGGCGCTCGACGAGGGCCGGTTCAACCTGGTGCTCGAAGGCGTCGCGCGCTTTCGCGTTCGCCGCGAACTCGACGTCACGACGCCGTTCCGGCAGGTCGAAGCCGAGATCGAGGTCGAGGCCGAAGACGACGCGGTGCTGGCGAGCATCGAGCGCGCAAGCCTTGAGCGTGAGGCGAAACGCTTCGCAGCGCGGCAGGGTTATGTCGTCGACTGGGATTCGGTCGGGCAGCTCGACGATGCGACGCTCGTCAACGGCATCGCGCAGGTCGCTCCGTTCGACGCAGCCGCCAAGCAGGCGCTGCTCGAAGCGAGCCCGATCGACGCGCGCGCCGAACTCGTCGTCCAGATGATGCAATTCTTCGGCCGCTTCGACACCGACGACGGGCGCGCGACGCTGCAATAAAGCTCAAACTGTGCCGGCCGAAATCAATGCGGCTTCGCGCCGACCGTGCGCGCCATATCGGCAAACGCCCGCCGCACGGTGTGACGGTCGGCCTCGTCGAGGCGCTCGATCAACGCGTCGGTGTAGGCGAGTTGGCGACGAACGAGCGCGCTTTCCGCCCTGACCTTGTCGTGAACACGCTCGGGCATCGTCGATCCTCGCGCGGTCCGGAGGAGAGCGCGCTCACGGCGCGAGACCCAATCGGCGACGAGACGGTCGGCCAGCATCGATGCCATCCCGTCCGCCGCCGCCTGCTCGGTCGCCGCTTCGGCGGCCGGATCGACGAGCCATTCGTCGGCGCCTTTGTCGGCCAGCATGTCGAACGAAAGCGTCGCGATCACGCGCCGTCGGCCGGCGCAACGCTGGTCGCCGTGCAGCCGCAGGCGCAGCGCCTGTAGCTCGGCTCGTATCTGCCAGTTCACATAAGTGGTGAAGCGCGCCCGCGCCGGATCATAGCGTTCGACCGCGCGGTGGATCGCGATCGCACACGCCTGCCCGGCATCCTCGGCAACGTCTGCAAGGCCGTAGCGCTTCGTGAAATAGCGGATGCGCGGCGCCGCGAGCGTCATGAGCCGCGCAAAGGCACGATCGACTGTCGACATCGATCGACCGCCCGGCGACGCCTCGAGCGCGGTTCGCGCTTCGATCAAATCCATCACCGCGTCTTCGAGAGCATCGCTTTTGGCCGACATGGTCCTTCCCCCGGTTGCGGCGGGCCCAAGCGCCCGCTGCGACAGCGGTAAGGCGCGGATGGTTAGCGGCAGCCTATGCACCGCCTAGGTAGGAATACCTAGATTTCAGCGCCCGCGAGCAGGCGTGGCAGATCGCCGGCCTCGCCGCGCGCCTCGTCCATGAAGAAGCGCTTGAGCACCGGCATGCGCTGCACCGCGCCCAGGCCGGCGCGACGAACGGCAGCGGCGGTGCGCCCCGGGACGCCGAACAGGCGGGTGAGGCCGTCGGTCGCGAGGCTGACCATCAGATTGTCGAGCCCGCGCCAGCGCTGGTAGCGCGCGAGCAACGCCGCATCGCCGAGGTCGAGTCCCAACCGCGCGCCCTCGACGAGGACTTCGGTGAGCGCCGCGACATCGCGGAGGCCAAGGTTCAGCCCTTGTCCCGCGATCGGATGAATCCCGTGCGCAGCATCGCCGACCAGCGCGATGCGGTCGGCGACGATCGTCGCGCTGTGATGAAAACCCAGCGGATAGGTCATGCGCGGCGCGACCAGCTCCATCGCGCCGAGCAGTCCGCCCGCGCGCTTCTCGAGCTCGGCGGTGAAGCCGCGATCGCCGAGCTTGGCAAAGCCCGGGCCGTCCTTTTCCGATACCGTCCAGACGAAGGCCGAACGTGGCCGCCCCTGCTCGTCGTCGACGAGCGGCAGCAGTGCGAAGGGCCCGGAGGGGAAGAAGATTTCATGCGCGACATTGCCGTGCGGCTTCGCATGCGCGACCGCGCCGATCATCGCATGATGATGATAGGACCAGTTGGCGATACTGAATCCCGCCGCGTCGCGCGTCGGCGACCGGCGACCCTCGGCGACGATCAGCAGCGGCGCCGCGAGCCTGGTCCCGTCGGCGAGCGTCAGGGTCACGCCATGCGCGCCAATATCGCGATCGACCACCTTTGCCGGCGCGAACAGCCGGACGAGCGGTGCCTCTGCAATTCCCGCCGCCAGCGCAAGGCGGAGGCGGCGATTCTCGATCATCGTGCCGAGCGGCGCGGCGTCCTCGGCGGTCACGAAATCAAGCTCGCCGCCGCCGCCATTTTCCTTCGGTCCGCCGTCGCTCACCTTGATCGCGCGAATCGGGCAGCCCTGCCCTGCGAGCCGGTCGGCGATGCCGATGACCTCGAACATCCGCCACACCGCGCTCGCGATCGCCGAGGCACGGCCGTCGAAACCCGGCGCGATCGATGCGACCGGATCGGCGGGATCGACGATCTGGCTCGACAGGCCGTGACGGGCGAGGGCAAGCGCCAGCGCCTGCCCGACGAGGCCGCCGCCGGAGATCAACACGTCGCTGCGCAGAGGTTCGGTCATGCAGCCGCCCTAGCGCGTTTTAGGGCGGGATGAAAAGGACGGCGTTTGGCCGAAAGGGTGAGGATTGTCTGAAAACGACCGATTGTGGACCTAGAGGGCTTCGGTGATCACCCGCTGCCAACCCTCCGTTATATCTGACCAAAACTCGATGTGCCGCGTTTCACCAACGTTGCACGTTCCTGAAAACTCGTTGGCGAAATACTCCGTCAGGTTCGCGCCGTAATAAATAGTGTCAAAGCCAAACATCGAGAAAACCGGGTTTCCAGATTTATCGGGCGTCTCGGGAATAAACCGATGTGCGATCAACGGTATCAACCGAGGCGCTTGCTGTATCGCGTCGCGCGCAATCTCAATTTGCATCGGCCGCTCTATCGGTCGGTCGCCCCACCCGGGCCACCATGAGCCATTCTCAACCTCAGCGAGTAGCATATTCAGCGGCCACGCGAGCATTTCACGAATGCGCTTATCCTCTGTCTCCCACCGGTAGCCGTCAACCGGACTCATCTCCAAGAACAGAGCGATTAAGTCTTGCGGGAAGCAAATGTCGTAGCGTTCTTGCGCATCGTCCAGTTGCGATTGGGTGTAGCCAGCTTGCCAGTTTTCCATTGGCGCAGTTTGCATAATCACATGGCAGCTTTCCACCCCAATGCCGACACCACTTTCAAATAGGCCTTTCCTACATTATCCGGCTGTGTCAGCCTTCATCCGGCTCTTTCATCTGGTGAACGAAAAGCGGTCGCTACCCGGCTTCCGGTGCGGCCATCGCGCGGCGCGTCCAGCACACCGCAAGACCCAAACCGGCGCGCGCGCAGGGCTGAACTTTCCTGAACTTTGGAATAATATTTGCCCACGCCGCTTCGCCTCCGCAGGGGCGCCGCTTGACGGCGAGTCCGCCGCATGTGCATATCGCCGTGGTTAATCGTTAGGGACCTTTTCAGCATGGCCAGCCGCAAGCCCGTCGCCGCGAAGGCCGATTGGCGCACCATTTTCCGGCAGAGCGTCGCACAGTCGCTGGTGATCGCCGCAGCGGCGGCACTCGCCCTTTTCACGCTGTTCCTGACGCTCGCCTTTGCGACCTATGACAGCACCGACGCCGCGCTCAACACCGCGGCGAACGGCAATGCGGCGAACTGGATGGGCGCGCCCGGCGCCTGGTTCGCCGACCTTGGCCTGTCGATCGGCGGCGCGGGCGCGATATTGCTGATCCCGCTGCTCGGCGTCATGGCGTGGCGGCTGTGGGCCGGCGAGCCGCAACCCTATTGGCTGCGCCAACTCACTTATTGCTTCATCGGGATATTGCTCGTCGGCCTCGGCGCGGAACTATGGGCGCCCGCCAGCGGCGCGCCGATGCCCGCGGGCTGGGGCGGGATCGTCGCGCTCGTCGTCGGCGGCGCGATCACCCCGCTGTTCGCCTATGCCGGCGAACCCGGTGCCGCGCTCGCGCGCTTCGCTGCCATCCTGTTCCTCGTTGGTTTCGGTCTGTGGCTCGCCTTCCGCTCGCTGCGGCTGGAAAAGGGATGGGCGTCGCGGCTGAAACTGCCCGCCGCGACGGGCAGCCGCATCGTCGAACCCGCGAGGGCCGCCGACACCGGCGACGCCGATGCGCGGACGCCCAATCTGATGGAACGCGTGACCCGCCCGCGTCCGCGCGCCGAACCGAGCGATCGCGCGCCGCCCGAGATCACCGATCCGGTCGAGCGCACCCAGCCCTCGAAACCCAAGCCGAAGCCGCAGACCGAGCTTTTCACCAACTACCGGCTCCCCCCGCTCGACCTGCTCGCGCCAGCGCCCCCGGGGCGCGCGGGCCAGATCGACAAGGCGGCACTCGAACGCAATGCGCGGCTGCTCGAATCGGTGCTCGAGGATTTCCAGGTCAAGGGCGTCGTCACCGCGGTCCGCCCCGGTCCGGTCGTCACCATGTACGAGCTCGAACCCGCGCCGGGCACCAAGGCCAGCCGCGTTTCGAACCTCGCCGACGACATCGCGCGCAACATGTCGGCGCTGTCGGCGCGCATCGCCCCCATTCCGGGCCGCACCGTGATCGGCATCGAACTGCCCAACGCGAACCGCGAATCGGTGGTGCTGCACGAGATCATCGGCAGCGCGCTGTTTCAGGACCAGACCGGCGCCCTGCCGATCATCCTCGGCAAGAATATCAGCGGCGACCCGATGATCGCCGACCTCGCGCCGATGCCGCACCTCTTGATCGCGGGTACGACGGGCTCGGGTAAATCGGTCGGCCTCAACGCAATGATCCTGTCGCTTCTCTATCGCCTCGGCCCCGACCAGGTGAAGATGATCATGATCGACCCGAAGATGCTCGAACTCAGCGTCTACGACGATATTCCGCATCTGCTCGCGCCCGTCGTGACCGAACCCAAGAAGGCGATCCGGGCCCTCAAATGGGCGGTCGAACAGATGGAAGACCGCTACCGGATGATGTCGTCGCTGTCGGTGCGAAACCTCGCGAGCTACAACGACAAGGTTCGCGCCGCGCTCGCCAAGGGCAAGTCGCTCGGGCGGCGCGTCCAGACCGGCTATGATCCCGATACCGGCCAGCCGGTTTACGAGGAAGAGACGCTCGATTACCAGCCGCTGCCGCAGATCGTCGTCGTCGTCGACGAACTCGCCGACCTGATGATGACCGCGGGCAAGGAAGTCGAATTCCTGATCCAGCGCCTCGCGCAAAAGGCGCGCGCGGCGGGCATCCATCTGATCCTCGCGACGCAGCGCCCGTCGGTCGACGTTATCACCGGCGTCATCAAGGCGAACCTGCCGACTCGCATCAGCTTCAATGTGACATCGAAGATCGATAGCCGCACGATTCTGGGCGAGGCCGGCGCCGAACAATTGCTCGGCAAGGGCGACATGCTTTACGTGCCCGGCGGCAAGCAGATCACGCGTATCCATGGCCCGTTCGTGTCGGACGACGAAGTGCGCGCGGTCGCCGACCATTGGCGCGGGCAGGGCCGCCCCGACTATATCGAAAGCGTCACCGAAGACCCCGAGGACGGCGGTTTCGCGATGGAGGGAGCCCCCGCCGGCGGCGACAGCGCCGAGGACCGCATGTATGCGAAGGCCTGCCAGATTGTCGCCGAAAGCCAGAAGGCCTCGACAAGCTGGCTCCAGCGCCAACTCCGTATCGGCTATAACAGCGCGGCGCGGCTGATCGAGCGGATGGAGGAGGAAGGCATCGTCAGCGCGCCCAACCATGTCGGCCGCCGCGACGTGCTGACCGACCAATATGGCCAGCCGCGATGAGGAACCTTCCCGCGCCTCGCGGCTTGAACAGCATCTGACAGCCGGGTTCAGGGCGGGTTCAATGCCCGTCGGCGATGGCTGCTCCGAAACAAACCAGGAATGTGGACCCGATGATCTTCAAGACCCTTTCGACCCGCGCCGCCGCGTGGACGCTCATGCCGCTTGCCGCCGCGGGTCTCGCAGCTACGGTCCCTGCGGTCGCCCAGTCGTCGAACGCGCTGTCGGCGGTGCAGGCGCACCTCAAATCGACAAGTTCGATGACCGCCGATTTCGTCCAGACCGACCGCAACGGCCAGCGCCTGACCGGCAAGCTGACCTTGAAGCGTCCCGGCAAGATCCGCTTCCAGTATCAGAAAGACGTCCCGCTGCTGATCGTCGGCGACGGCAGCCGCCTCACGATGATCGACTATCAGGTGAAGCAGGTGCAGAGCTGGCCGGTCAAGAATTCGCCGCTCGGCGCGCTTCTCGATCCTGACCGCGACCTGTCGAAATATGCCAAGCTCATCCCCACCGGCAGCAGCGACGTGATGAGCGTCGAGGTCAAGGACCCCAAGCGCCCCGAATATGGTACGATCACGATGGTGTTCGTCCGCGACGGCTCCGCGCCGGGCGGGGTGCGGCTGCGCGGCTGGGTCGCGCTCGATTCGCAGAACAACCGGACGCGCATCGATCTCAGCAACCAGAAATTCAATGTCGCGGTCGCCGATTCCGCTTTCAAATGGACCGACCCGCGCCCGCGCAAGCGTATCTGAGCCAAGGTGGGGGTGCGGGCCGGTGCCGCACGTTTCGGCTCGGCCGAAACAGATTCGAACCCACAGCTTCGACGAACGGCCCGCGGCGACCGACGAACGGCGGCCGGGCGGGCTTCGTTCAGCTTGGCGACAGGGAAGATCGGCTATTCCAACCCTCGAAGGCGCCGCCACGGCCTCCGGATTTGGGTTTCCCCCTGTTGCCCCTCCCGGACTGCCAGGCACCTTCATTCAAGAGCGTGACGAACGCTGACCTTGAACCCCCGTTCCACCGCCCCTGGAACGGGGGTTTATGTTTTCGGCCAAGACTCGTTGCGCCCGATCCCGCGCGCCGATAGAGCCAATCGCATGACCATCAGCATCGCCTCGTGGAACATCAACAGCGTCCGCGCCCGCATCGGCATCGTCGAAAAATTCCTGCGCGAGGAAGCCCCCGACATCCTCTGCCTGCAAGAAACGAAGGTCGAATGCGGCCTGTTTCCAAAGGCCATGTTCGAACAGCTGGGCTACACCCATATAGTCACCCACGGTCAACGCATGCACCACGGGGTCGCGACGATCAGCCGGGTGCCGCTGAGCGATGTCCGCAAATATGACTGGCAGGCTAATGGCGAGGCACGCCATATCGGCGTAACGCTGCCGTCGGGTGTGCGGCTCGACAATGTCTATATTCCCGCAGGCGGCGACATTCCCGACCGCAATCTCAATCCGAAGTTCGGGCAGAAGCTCGATTTTTTCGGCCGCATGACCGAATGGTCGAGCGCGCTGGCCGACACGCCCTCGATCCTCACCGGCGATTTCAACGTCGCTCCGCTCGAAAGCGACGTCTGGAATCACAAGGCGCTGCTCGACGTCGTCAGTCACACGCCGATCGAGGTCGAAACATTGGCGCGACTGCAGGCCGCATCGAACTGGGTTGATCTTGGTCGCCATTTTATTGCCGCACCAACCCCGCTCTACACCTGGTGGAGCTACCGCGCGAAAGATTGGGAAGCGTCCAACCGTGGTCGCCGGCTCGACCATATGTGGGTCACTCCCGACCTGATGGCCAAGGCGGTGTCGCACCGGGTCGTCCAGCCCGCGCGCAGCTGGGAGCGGCCGTCGGATCATATTCCGCTGATCACCGAGTTCGCCTTTTGAGCGATTCGCCTAACGACCGCGGCGCCCGCCGCGCGGCGCGCGCGATCGACGCGCTGCGTCGCGGCTGGCCGTTTCGCGTCACCGGATTCGACGGCGACCTTGACCTGCTTGCCGTCGAAAGCGCGCGCGATGCGGCACTTGCAGGCTTCGGCGGCCGCGACATCCTGTTGTCGGGCGAGCGCGCCGTCACGCTCAAGCTCACCAACCAGCGCCCGGCTGCGGCCCCTGGGCCGGTCCGGCTCGTCGGCGCTGGCGAGACGATTGCGGCGGCGCTGGCGATCGCCGACCCCGCGCTCGATCTCGCGCACCCGCTGAAAGGCCCGTTCCGCACGATGGCGACCGGCGGTGAAGCCGCTGCCGCTGCTGCCATGACGATGGCGCGCCACGCCGGGCTGCTCCCGGCTTTCTTCGTGCGCGAGGCGGCCGGCGAGGCCGAGACCATATGCTCGGTACACGACGTGGCGACGCTGCTCGATCCCGCGCGGCTGGAAATCGCGGCGCGGGCGCGGCTGCCCGTCGAAGCGAGCGAGACAGCGGAGATTATCGCCTTCCGCTCGCCCGAGGAGGCGTCGGACCATGTGGCGCTCATCGTCGGAAAACGCGACGGCAATCCCCCCGTCGTCCGCCTGCACAGCGAATGCCTGACGGGCGACGTCCTCAGCAGCCTGAAATGCGATTGCGGGCCGCAGCTTCACGCCGCGCTCCATGCGATGGCCCACGCCTCTTGGGGCGTCCTGCTCTATCTCCGGCAGGAAGGACGCGGCATCGGCCTCGTCAACAAGCTGCGCGCCTATGCGTTGCAGGATCAGGGCTATGACACGGTCGATGCCAATTTACGGCTCGGCTTTCCGGTCGAGGCCCGCGACTTCGCAATCGCCGGCCGGATGCTCGACCTTTTGAATATCCCGAGCATCCGGTTGATGACGAACAATCCGGAGAAGGTCGCGCGGCTCGAAAAGGAAGGCGTCCGCGTCATCGAGCGCATTCCGCTCGCACTGCCGACGAACAAATATAATGAACAATATCTGGCGACCAAACGCGATCGCACAGGACATCAGCTCTAGGAAAAGGCGCCGGGGGGATACCGGCGCCTCCTCCAATCAATGCACGAAGCGTGCGACAACGTCGCGATAACTTCGACTGACCTTCACCTGCGCGCCCGATCCGAGGACGAGGAAGCATTCGCCGTTGGTGTGCGGCTTGACCTGCTTGACCTGTGACAGGTTCACGATCGTCGAGCGATGGACGCGCTGGAAATTTCGTGGGTCGAGCCGCTTTTCCAGATCCTTCATCGTCTCGCGCAGGATCAGGCTGTTGTCGGCGGTATAGATGCACATATAATCGCCCGCGGCGTCGATCCGTTCGATGCTGTCGACATCGACCCGGAAAATCTGGCCGCGGTCCTTGATGTTGATCATCTTCTCGTAGCGATCGGCGGCGTGGGCGTCGGGTTGCACCTCTGCGTCAAAATCGTCGGCCACCTCGGGCGCAACCTCGGCGAGCACGGTCTTCAATCGCTCCACCTCCGCAGCCCCGCGCTTTTCGGCGAGCCGCTGGCGCACGCGGTCGAGCGCGTCGGCGAGACGCTCGGGCTCGACAGGCTTGACGAGATAATCGACCGCCTGTGCCTCGAACGCCCGGATCGCATGGTCCGAATAAGCGGTGACGAAAACGACGAGTGGCGGCTCCACCTCCATCAGGCCCTGGATCACCGAAAAGCCGTCGAACCCCGGCATCTGGATGTCGAGGAACACAAGGTCGGGTTTATGCGTCTTGATCTTGCGAATGGCCTCGCGGCCGTTCTGGGCGGTGTCGACGATTTCGACATCATTATGCGCTTCGAGCCGCAATTGCAGGCCCTGGGTCGCCAATTTTTCATCATCCACCAGGATGGTTCTGATCGTCATGTGCGTTCGGTTCCAATCGTCGCTTGTCCGTCGGGTTGAAACGGAATCTCGACAATAACCGTGAATCCGCCATCGGCGCCCGACTGCACCTCGAACCGCTGCTGGTCGCCATAAGCCTGCGCCAGACGGTCCCTGATATTGGCTAAACCCACACCGGTCGATTCCGTTGCAGCGCCCGTGGTGGGATCGACGGCCCCGTCTGACAATCCCGCCCCGGTGTCGGACACGGTGATCCGTACGTTTTGACCGGCAAGCTGAGCCGACAGCGTGATGTCGGCGCCCTCCTCCTGCGGCGTGACGGCATATTTGATCGCATTCTCGATCAGCGGCTGGAGCAAAAGCGACGGCAACCGCGCGCGCTGAACCGCTGGATCGATATGGAAATGCGGCCGGAGCCGGTCTTCGAAACGCATCTTCTCGATGTCGAGATACAGCTTCAGCGTTTCAACCTCCTGCGCCAGCGTCACCTGCGCGGTCGGTTCGTTGGCGAGCGTGTAGCGGAGGAAGGCCGACAGGCGCGACAGCATCGCGTTCGCCGGCTCCGACTGCTTGAGCAGCACCAGCGTCGAAATGCTGTTCAGCGTATTGAACAGAAAGTGCGGATTGAGCTGGTAACGCAACATGGCCAGCTGAGCCGAGGCCGCCTGCGCTTCGAGCCGCAGCATGCGATCGCTCTGTTCCTCAAGCTGCAGGAAATAGTTGATCGCGAAATAGAGTGCCGACCAAGCGCCGAGCGAGGTCGCGTCGATATAGATCGCGCCGAGCAGCAGGCTGGTGAACCCCGCCTCGCTCGCCGGATTCTGGATTTGCGCGACCCATGCATCGATGAAGGCCCACAGCGCGACCGCGATCCCGGCAAGCCCGAAGCTAACGCCCCACATAAGGATGGGGCGACGGTTGATCAGCGCCCGATAACAAACCGACAGGATCAGGGTCAGCGAAAAGCCGGTAATCGCCGAAATCACCTGAGGGATCAGAAAGGTGAAGGACTGACCATTGGCTAATCCGGAAATGCCGCGCAGACCGAGCCAGGCCGCCCAGCCGAGAAGCTGAAGATTCCAGAAAGCCCGAACCTTGTTGCCGAAAAAGGGCTCGGGCGACGAAAAACCGAACAGCGGCATGGAGGCCGACTGCGATGCGGGCTGGCTTGCCATGGTCAGAAGCCGTGAGCTGGGCCGCGGCGCGAGCGCGCGAAGCCGGCGATCATTCGGCCGCGACCGGGGCCATCCGTACGCGCGCCTGGCCAAGCGGCTGCAGTTCCGATCGATGCTTCCACACCAGCTCGCCATAGCCGAGCGGGCGGCCATCGTGCGCCGTGATCGTCACGGGACCAATCGGCTGTTCGTCACTCGTATCGACGAGCACGGGAGTGGACGGCACGCCCGCGCCCCATTTTTCGCCCCACTGGCGAAGCGCGATCATCGCGGGCAGCAACTCCACGCCTTTCTGGGTCAATTCATACCGCACTTTGCGCCGATCCTCGGCCATGACCTCGCGCGCCATGATGCCATGATCAACGAGCTTCGACAGCCGGTTGGAGAGGATATTGCGGGCGATGCTCAGCTCTTGCTGAAACTCCTCGAAATGGTGGACGCCGTTGAAGGCCGCGCGCAGGATCATGAACGACCAGCGTTCGCCCATCGCCTCGAGCGCAAGCGGCAGCGCGCAATTCGCACCATAAAGGTCGTTCAAAGGTTCGCGTAACTTTCCCATGCACCTAGCAGTAACGTAAAATTGCCCCTCGCACAAAAAATATGTGGCCTACGTTGCAATTTGCAACCCGTATCCTAAATTCTGATCGGGGGCCGGGTGGTCACCCCGAAAAACAGGAGGACTCCCCATGTCGAAGCTTTCGTTCGCAGCGCTTGCGCTGCCATTTTTTGCGGCCTCGATCGCGCCCGTCGCTGCCGGCGCTGCCGGCGCTGCCGGTGGTTCCTATTATCGCGCCGAGTTGGCGACCCCCGCCCCCAAGGCCAAGTTCGTAGCACGCGATGTCGTCTGGTCGTGCGACGGTACCAACTGTGGCGCCGGGCGCGGCACCAGCCGCCCACTGATCATGTGTGCGAGCCTGGCGCGGGAAGCCGGTGAAGTGAAGAGCTTTACCGTCAACGGCACGGCAATCGCGCCCGAAGACCTCGCGCGCTGCAACGGCAAATAAGCCCGTCGGCCGAACGGCGACACCCCCTCTTTTCCGTTCCGTTCGGCCACGTCGCAGAAGACCGCCCGCTCTAAAAGGAGCGCGGCGGTCTTTCGATATGCGATCTTCAGGCGGCGATGCGGTTGCGCGCGACGGCGAGCGACCAGCGCGCAATTTGCGGCAAACGCGCCGCCACATGGACCGGATCGGCGCGAAAGGCGCGGCCGACGAGGTCGAGACGCCAACGCAAATGACTCTTCAAGGCCAAACCGAGCAGGATTTCGCTGCGCGTGCGCGCATCCATCGTATCGGGGATCGCGCGCTCGACGATCTGGGCGGTCAGCGCCTGGATACGCTCGGCGCGCTGGCTCGTCAGGCTGCCACCGTGCTTGCGGTAGAGATAGAGATCCTCATGCAATTCGGCGAACTTGAAATGCCGGGCCGCGCGCAACCAGAAATCATAATCCTCGACCCCGAACAGACCGGTATCATAGCCGCCGAGCACTTCGGTGACGCGGGCGCGATAGAGAAAGCAGGCGCCGATGTTATTGCCGTAAAGCAGCCGGTCGATTGGCCCGACCCGCGACCGGCCAAGCTCGGCGCCCCCCTCGTCGATCAAGGTGAAATCGGCGTGGACGATATCGGCGTCCGGATCGGCATCGAGCACCGCGACCAGCCGGTCGAGCATCGCCGGGCGCAACAGATTGTCGTCCGACGTCCAACTGTGAAACGCACCTCGGGCCTCGGCAAAGCCGTGATTGAGCGCCGCCGGCAGACCGACATTATCCCTCAGGCTGACCAGCCTCACACGCGGGTCGCGCGCCGCAGCTTCCGCCATCAGTCGCGGCGATTCATCGCGCGACGCGTCGTCGACGAGAATCAATTCGAAATCTTTGAAATCCTGCCCCAAAATCGAATCGATGGCATCGGTCAGCCAGCGCGCACCATTGTGCACGGGCATCACCATCGAAACGCGTGGCGCCGTGGTCGAATCAGGAAAATCGGTCCCCATCAGTGCGATGTCCTAGCCGCGGCGAACGATGCTTCCAACGGGCTTTACCAAAGTTGCTAACGCCTCCGACAACGCGAAAGCAAATTTCGCATTGCAATTGGGCCTGCATGAACGACATTGATGCAGATGCTGAGGCAATATGAGCTTGTCGAGCGCGTACGCGCTTATGATCCCGACGTCGATGAGACGCTGCTCAATCGCGCCTATGTCTTCACGGTCCAGAAGCATGGGAGCCAGAAGCGCGCTTCGGGAGATCCTTATTTCAGCCATCCGGTCGAGGTCGCGGGGATTTTGACCGATCTCCACCTCGATAGCGAGACGATCGTCACCGCGTTACTCCACGACACGCTCGAGGACACGCTGACGACGCCCGAAGAGATCGAGCGGCTGTTCGGCAGCGACGTCGGACGGCTGGTCGACGGCGTGACCAAGCTCAGCAAGATCGAGGCGCAGACCGAAAACGAGCGCGCCGCCGAGAATCTCCGCAAGTTCTTGCTCGCCATGTCGGGCGACATCCGCGTGCTGCTGGTCAAACTGGCCGACCGGCTGCACAATATGCGGACGCTGCACTTTATCAAGAATCCCGAAAAGCGCCGCCGCATCGCCAAGGAGACGATGGATATCTATGCCCCGCTCGCCGAGCGGATCGGCATGTATGAATATATGCGCGAGATGCAGTTGCTCGCTTTTAGTGAACTCGAGCCCGAAGCCTATGCGACGATTACCGGGCGCCTCGCCAAGCTGACCGCGGGCGGCAAGGATCAGGTCGCCGCGATCAGCCGCGAGTTCAAGGAACTGCTCGCGAAGAACGGCATCGATGCCGACGTGTCGGGGCGCGAGAAACATCCCTATTCGATCTGGCGCAAGATGCAGGAGCGGCACGTCAGCTTCGAGCAAGTGACCGACATCATCGCCTTCCGGATCGTCACGCCGACCGATGCCGAATGCTACGCGGCGCTAGGCCTTATTCATCGCAAGTGGAAAATGGTTCCGGGCCGCTTCAAGGACTATATCTCGACGCCCAAGCGTAACGGCTATAAATCGCTCCATACGACGATCATGCACCAGCAGAACATGCGGATCGAAATCCAGATTCGCAGCCTGGACATGCACCAGCAGTCCGAATTCGGACTTGCCGCACACTGGGCGTACAAGCAGGGCGGCGCGGTGCCCGACGGGCAGGCGGGATGGATCCGTGACCTACTCGAGATCCTCGAACAGACGCACGACGCCGACGAGTTCCTCGAAAACACGCGCATCGCGATGTATCAGGACCGCATCTTTGCCTTCACGCCGAAAGGAAGCCTGCACCAGCTTCCCAAAGGTGCGACCCCGGTCGATTTCGCCTATGCGGTGCATACCAAGCTCGGCGACCGTACTGTCGGGGCGAAGGTGAACGGGCGGCTCGTCCCGCTGCGGACGCAGCTTGCGAACGGCGATACCGTCGAAATCCTGTCGTCGGACAAGCAGGTGCCGCAGCCCGCCTGGCTCGGCTTCGCGGTTACCGGCAAGGCGCGCGCTGCGATCCGCCGCCATGTCCGTTCGAAGGAAAAGGTCGAGCTCGCCGCGCTCGGACGCAAGATGTACGACGAAATCGCCCGCCGCCTGCCGAACAAGGTCGGCGACAAGGCGCGCGCCGCGGCGCTCACCCGGCTAAAGCTGGAAGACGATAGCGCGCTCTATATCGCGATCGCGAAGCAGCGATTGTCCGACAATGCGGTTCTCGAAGCCCTCGTCCCCGGTATTACGGCAGAGATGAAGACCAAGCCCGGAAAGCTGGTGCAGGGCGCGGCGGTGTCGATCGCGGGGTTGACCCCGGGGGTCGCCTACCAGCTCGCCGACTGCTGTCATCCCGTGCCGGGTGACCGCATCGTCGGCCTGTCGCGGCCCGGCGAGGGGATCGAGGTGCATGTCATCGACTGCCCGAGCCTCGCCGACGGAATCGATGCCGACTGGATCGACCTGCGCTGGCAGGAGGATAGTGAGGGCGGCAATGCTCGGCTCTGCGTCGTCATCCTCAACGAACCCGGCACGCTCGCCGAGATGTCGGGCATCCTCGCGGCCAACTCGGCGAACATCACCAATTTGCGGCTGTCGAACCGCGAGGGCGATTTTCACACCTATGACATCGTCGTCGAGGTGCGCGACGTCCAGCATGTGATGCGCATAGTGTCAGCACTGCGCGCGTCGGACAGCGTTGTGCAGGCCGAGCGGCTCTAGACCTCAGTCAGGATAGGCGAGCGGCGGGCGCCACGCGCTCTGGTCGACCGCGTCGCTGACCTTGTAGACCAGCCCCTTGCTGTTGAGGAACAGCTTCTCCATCTCGGGCCGCGTGAAGGGGCGCGAGCCGACGCGGCCGAAGACCGCGATCTGGCCACCGGGCTCGGCGACCGCGCGGTCGCGGTCGAGCCCCTTCGACAGGGCAAGGGCCGGCGACGGCGTCTTCGCCCAAGCAATCAACTCGGGAGTCGGTTTCGGCGAAAAGCCGTAGAGGCCGGGATTGTCGGGGCTGGTCAGCTGGAGCACCTTGATGCCGTTCCGTCCGTCGGCGACATAGGCGAACAGCGAAGCATTGGTCGATCCGACGATCACATCCTCGGCATCGTTGAGTGCACCATTGAAAGTCAGCGCCGGCCACACGACCGGCGCCGCGGGACGCGTCACATCGACGATCACGAGCCCGTCCTGCTTCGCCGCGACATACATATAGGTCCGCGCCAGATAGATTTTCCGCGCATTGGCGAGCCTTACCGTGCCCTCCGGCACGGGCACCGGCTGCGCCATGTTCGTGATATCGAACAGGCTGACGCCGCCGGCATCGGTGACCCACAGATAGCGGAACTGCACCGCGCTAGCGCGGGCGTCGGCCAGTGGCAGTTGCGCCGTGACCTTCGGCTCCAGCGGGGTAGACAAGTCGACAACGACGAGCCCCACGTCGGTGGTGATATAGGCATAATTGCCCGCGAGCGTGACGTGCCGCGCGCCGCCCAGCACATTGTCAGGGTTCCAGGTCAGCGCTCGCGTGAGCCGGTTGTTGCGGAATTCGCCGTCGGCCATCGTATCGACATCGACGAGGATCAGGCCTTCGACGCTGTCGGTGATCACTGCGTAGCGATAGAGCGGGTGCATCGCTTGCTCGTGATTCTCGGGGAAATTCTTTCGGATATTGTCGTTGCGTTCCACGCTGATCGGCTGGTTGGTGCCGATCGCCATGCAGGTCGCGTTGGTCGTCTTCACATGCGTGTCGTGGCCAAGCGGCGAGAAGGGGGCGCGGACGATTCGTTCGGAGAAGCCCTTGTTGCCGACCGAAGCGACGTCATAGACGCGGAACCCGCCCTTGCCCTCGGCGACAAACATATATTCCCCGCGCTGTTGCAGGCAGTTCACGCGGCCGCTCGTGCCTTGCACGATATTGTGAAATTCCTCCAGCGCGTGGGTCTCGCCCGAAACCTTCTTGTCGAACGTCTTGCCGCGCACCCAGTTTTTGAGCTCGCGCCCATTCTGTTCGACGTGCAGCTTCCAGTAATCGGGATAGGCATATTTCTGCAGATAGCTGCCGATCACCGCCTGCGGCTCGTCCCATTCGGTGACGCGCGTCGCCTGGAAGCTGCCGTCCTGTCCCGACCAGACATTGAGTCCGACGAAGTTGACGAAGTTGGTGCCGAGCAGATTGAGCTGCGCCATGATCGCATTGTTATCGTCTGCCGCAGACAGATGACAGTCGGTGCACTGCTTGGTTTCCTGACGCCGCACCGTGTGCGGGAAGTGCGGCGCGAACGCCTGGCTCGAGAAACCCGCCGCCGAAATCGGCGGCTGCTGCACATAGATGCGCTCGCGGTTGATGTTCGTCGATGACAATATCAGCGCCGAGGATGATCGGACCGGCGTGATGATGCCGCGCGGGTTCCCCTCCGCGTCGGGTTCGCCGGGTTTGGTGAGCTGGTGCCGCCCGAGCTGGAACATCTCGTCGCGCGCAACCTGCGGATTGTACGTCGCGAAGTTGCGCGTCTCCTCGCCCTCGAAATGGTGCATTTTGGTCTTCCAGTTCGCCTCGATCGGCAAATGGCAGCCACCGCAACTCGTCGTCCACGACAGATGGCAGGTAAAGCAGGTCATCCGGTCGTCGCCGTGCGCACGATCCTCCTTCGCGACCCCCGGCCCCCAAGCGAACTGGCCGTCCTCGGCGCCCGAGCGCGACATCAGCTTCGCGCGCGCCGCCTTGGCGTTGAAATGGGGCCCCGGCGTCACCGCCTGCTTGACGAGGCTCACCTGCCATTCGAGTTTCGGATCGACGATCGATCGCTGGATCAGCCCCGTCACCTCGCCATTGTCGTCATATTGAAACTCGAAGCGCCGCCGCCCGTCGGGGTTGCGGAGCAGCGCCAAATTGGTGCCTTGCGGCCGCGCCGCCACGTTCGACGTGAGCAAGTTCGGATAGGCATCGACGGTGCCGTGGCAGTCCTTGCAGCTGATCTCGACCGCGTTCGCGACCTCGCCCTGGATATAGCCGTTTCCGTGCGCGTCCTGCGCGAAGTGGCAGTCGGCGCACTGCATCCCCTTTTCGGCATGAATGTCCATCATATGGACCGTCTTGCCGGGGTTCAGCCCCGGCGGCACGAACTTGCCCTCATAGCCCGGCTTTTCGGGATCGGCGCTGGAGAGGCACAGGTCACGCTGCTTTTCGTCGCTGTAGCTCGAACAGCTCTTGCGCCATTTTTCGGGGTCCTTGGGATCGATGATATGCGCCTTGTCGGTGCCATAGGTCGACATATTACCGTCGGCGTCGAGCAGATTGCCGTCGCGGTCGCGCTTGAAGATGCCGCGGAAGTTCCAGCCATGGCCGTGATAGTCGGCGAACTGCGTGGCCTGATTGGTGTCGTTGACGTCATAGACGTCGCGCAGGAACTCGACATCGGACCAGAGACCGCGCGGGTTCGCGCCCTCGGGATTGCGTTCGAGCGCCTGGTGTACCTCGGCCGCGGTCGGATAGCGCTGCTGCTTGTATTTCTTCTGATATTCGGCGTCGCTCATCCCCGGCGGGCGGGGTGCGGTGTTGTTCGGCCCCGGCCACATCTGCGGCGCATCGGATTCATAATCCCACATCGTGTAGCCGAGGTAGGAGTTCAGAAAGATATTCGGTTGGTGCATGTGGCACGACATGCACTGCGACGTCGGAATCGCACGGGTGAAGGCGTGGCCGATCGGGTGGCCCGATTCGAGGCGCTCCTTTGCGGGTTTGGCCTGCGGGCCGGCCACAGCCGCCGCGGGATCGACGAGCGCACCATGCTGGTCGGGATCGGGCGCATGCTTGGCGACGTCGCCATGCTCCGAACCGCCGCCGCCATGTCCTCCGCCATGCTCGCCCGCATCGGGCTTCCACTTGCGCTCCGCAATCGTCGGATCGACCGTCGCGGTCTCGCCGTCGCGGCCATATCGGGCATAGATCAGGCTGTGCCGCGGCTCGCGGTCGTTGGCATAGATGACGTGACAGCCCGCACAGCCCGAATGGCGATAGTCGCCGGGCTGGTCGTTGGTCCCCATGAACCACATATACGGGTCGTTGAGGCGCGTCTTGTGGATGTTGAGCACCGCGATCGCGATGCGCAGCCCGGTGCCGGGGCCGCGGTTCGACTGCTTGAGGTCGGGACGCCCCGGCTCTTCCAGCCGCTGAATGCTCCCGGTGGGGTTGGGCAGGCCGATTTCGGCGAACTGGGTGCCGATGTTGCGGCCGCCGCGCTCGAACACGCGGAACACGTCGCTCGGCGGCATCACGTTCCAGCGCGGCAGCGGATAGATTTTGGCGAGCGCGCCGCGTTTCTTCTCGGCATCGGTCAGGATCTTGTCGAAGCCGAAGCTCGGCTTGCACGCTTCCTTATATTCCTCGACGGTCAGCCGCGACGAGGGCGACAGCAGGCACGCCGCCTTGCCGTCGCGCGTATAGGCTTCGCCGAAGATCGAATTTTTGAACGGGACGATGCCATTGTTATAGGCGCCGCCCGCCCAGAACATCGCCGCAGTCGACATCAGCGAGCGTTCGGCCGCCTCGATCACCTCAAGGTGACACGACCCGCAGGCTTCGCGCGCGACGCGATAGTCGCTGGGATTGACGAAGCGGATGAACTCGGGCGCTTCCTTGTTCAGCAGCGTATAGCTTCGCTTGGGGTTCGCCGGACTGTCGCCCCACGCGCCGGGTAGGGTCGGCTGCGGGTGCGCGACCTTCTTGGCGGCGAGATTATAGGCACTGTCATAGCCGAGTTCGGGCTTGCCGAAGGCCGCGGGCGAGGTCGCGTCGCCGCCGTGGCAATCGGTGCAGCCTAGCCGGACCGCAGGCGACTTGTGCATCGTCGGCAGGTCGGTGCGGACGTGGCAGCTATAACAGCCCGCCGATTTCTGGGCCATGTCGGCCTCGCTTTGCTCCTTTGGCGCCGGCGGCGTGAAGCGATAGTCGACCTTGACCGGCTTTTCCTCTTCGGACGCGCGAACCCCCTGCGCGCCGAACGCCGCGACCATCAGCACGAAAGCAAAAAGGGCGAAGAGCTTGCGCGCCATCGTCTAGAAACTCACGATCATATTGGCGAGGATCGAGACATAGGCCTTGTCGCGTTCCTTGTTGTCGAACAAATCCTTGAATCCCTTGCCCGGCAGCAGCACCGCGGCGCTGAGGCGCCCGACGATATTCTGCGTCGCCTTCGGCCGCCAGATGCTGGCGATCGAGAGATCCCAGCCGATATCCTTGGGGATCGAACCTTCGACGCGGAGCGTCTGCAGCGTCGCCGTATTGTCGAACCACAGATGGTTCGCATTGACGCTGACACGCATCTGCGGCGAGAGGTCAAAATCGCCGCCGGCGCCGATGAAGACGGTGCCGGGGTTGTTGAAATTCGACTGACCCTCTTCTTTCGACGATCGCAGCGAGTTCAAGATGCCGTTGCGGCCGTTGATCGAAATGACGCGGCCACCGCCCGCGAAGGGAATCGTCTGGCGGATCCAGTAACTGGTGTCGGCGCCGCCGAAGATCGGATTTTCGAAGATCGCGTCGAAGCCTCCCTCGACATTATTATAGGGATTGCGGTCGCCGCTGGCGTAGAGGCCCGACAGGCGGAAGCGCATCCAGTCATGATCGTAGCTGAGTTCGGCAGCGGCGAAGCCCGCGCGAATCTTGGCGGGTTTGCTGGTGAAGAAGCTGTTCCGGTCCTCGCCGAGCGCGGCGTAGAAGCTGGCGGTGACGTTGATCCGTCCGATCCTTCCGTCGGCGCTATAGCCCAGATACGCGACGTCATACTCGCGCCCGCGCAGATCGCCGAGCAGTGCCGGGCGTACCGGGAAGCCGTTGTGGTCGATCTGCACATCGTTTTTTTCGCGGTTCATATTGTAAGTCGCGCTGACCTGGCTGGTCAGCCCGACGAACGGGAAATCCTGGCGATAGAGGTTGGCGGTGAAAATGAAATCGTCGCGCGGGGTCTGGGTGATGTCGTTGAGTCCGCTGTTGGTATCCTTTTCGAGCCGCCAGAAGGCGGCGACATTATATTGGAAGCGGTTGTTGTCGCGGTTGCCGAACAGCCGGACGCCTAGCTGGCTGTCATTGAACAGGAAACCGCGGAAATCGCTCTGGAACGGCTGAATGCCGACGCGGATCGAGTGGAAGTCGTACCGGTCGCTGTCATTGCCGAGATGCTTGTCGACGAACGCTTCCTGCACCCCGATGAAATGGTCGAAGCGATGGCTCTTCTTCGACGGGCGCACGTCGAGTACGCGGCGTTCGGGCACGTCGACATAATTGGCGTTATAGGCGAGCGTCAGGCGATATTCGACGTCGGGCGGCTTGAACGCAGTCGATCCCTTGATCAGCGCCACCCCGCCGATAAGCGTCTGCGACAGGACGAAGCTGCGGTTCTTGCCGAAAACGTCGAGGCTGCCCGGGCGCGAGGTCGTCTGGACGCCAACCGGAATCGGAAAGGTGCGCGGTTCGAATACGGTGTCGGACACCGCATTGACGATGAAGAACCAGTCGTCGCTGTTGATCGGCAGCCATTTGACCTTCGCCCGGTCGATCGGCCGGTCGCCCTTCAGCGTATTTTGGTGATAGGGGTCGAACCAGCGTTCCTTGACCACCCCGAGCGTCTCGATCAGGCGCCAGCGATCGGGGATCGGAAGCTGGTCGTCCATCCCGGGAAACGCCTGCGGCGGAGGCGGGCGCAGGGCGCCGACATTGTCCTGCGTCAACCGGTCGGGCAGGTCGGGGGTATAGCCCGGCCGGCGGCGGCCCTCGATAATCTGGGTGACGAGGTCGTCCTTGACCATCTCCTGCCAGTCGACCGGCGGTGGTGGCGGAGTCAGTTCCTCGACCGAGGGCTGGTCGGCGGACGGCGCGGAGGCACCTTGATCCGCGATCGGCGGATCGGCGGCGGGCGGCGGCTGCGGCGCATCGGCCGCGGGCGTACCTTGCGCCGCGAGGGTCGCGATGATCGGCCAAAGACTGACCTCGACGCTCATCTACAGCCCCTGGCAGACATTTTGTTGCGAAGTGTCGAGGAACGGCGCGAAGGGACAGCCGACATACCGCAGCCGCACCTTCTTACCGTCGGATAGCGTCACGACCACATTGTCCGAGCGGATCGCCAGCGGGGCGTTGCCGATTCCCCCGCCCGCCTTGGCGCCGCCGTTATGCGTGCCAAGAAAGCTGATCATATCGTCCTGGTCGATCCCGTCGCCCGAGACCCCGATTGCGCCGACGAGCGTGTTGCCGCGATAGATGGGAACCGATCCGGGGAAGATCTGGATGCCGTTCTGCAGCCGGTTCTGTCCCGGTGTGACATCGGGAAGTGTGGTGCAGCGCGCGGGCGTATCGGGGTTCGCACTCTGCAGGAAGCCGACATGCTGACCGAGATTGCCGATGATCAGCGCGGACTGGAGTCCGGTGGAGAAGGGATTGAATTGCGCGATCGGGCGCGAGAAGGGGCCGTTCGGGCGGCCGACCTCGCCGTCGGGGAAATAGGGGCGCGACAGATTGCCGCCCGCGCGGTCGGGAAAAGCGATTGTGCCGGTGAGCGCGGCCGGATTATTGAGGAAGCTCCGCACCGCGGTGACGAACTGGCGGATGTCGGCGCTGGCGTTCGCGCTGAGCTCGGCGCCAGCGTTCGGATTCGAGAAGAACGCGGCGGTGCGCGCCTTCTGCAGGCTGACATCCGACCCGAAGATCGGCGCATCGGGCGACCGGACGATACCGAGCGGCGTGCCATAGGTATCGACGACACTGATCGTCACCTGCGCCCGGCTGTCGAGCGGCTTGCGGATTTGGGCGCGGGCGCGGCTCATCACCGTAAAGGCCTCTTCGAGCACCGCGCGCACTTCGGCGGCGGTGAGCGGGGTGGGGGGGGCCGCGCCGGCGGCGCGGGGGGCCGCGGCGCGGATCGGATAGCGGTTCGTCCCGCTGCCATTGGTGAAGACGAACGCATCGCGGTTCGAAAATTCCGCCGCTGTCGACGGACGGACACCTGACGCCTCGCTGCCATAAACGGTGCCCGCGATGACCGCCGCATTGGCATAGCCCGCGACCGCGACGAGATTACCCGCGACGCCGTTCAGCGATGCAAAGCTCGCCCCACCGCTGCTTTTCAGCCCCGCGGCAGTCGCGTCGGAAAAGCGCAGGCTGGTACCATCGACGCTGATCTTGTCGGCGGTGATCGACGCAGGTGGCTCGAATCCGCGCGTGCCGGCAAGTGCGATGAATTCCTCCGCGTCATTGTCGATATCGAGGATATTGGGATCGCTGCCATAGACGCCGTCGCCCATCACACCGATACCGCCGACGAGTACGCCATTCTTGTAGAGCGGCAGTCCGCCGGGGTCGGCGGCGAGGCCGAGCGGCGAGCGTTTCGGGCCGATCAGCGCCGCCGCGCCGGCCGCACCGAAGCGCGAAGAGAAATCGCTACACGGCAACTGACTGAACTGTACGCCGAACAGCGGGCCGCTTTCGAGGCCGACGGTGGTCGGCGCGGGCGGGAAATGTTCCTGCACGATCTGGCTCGCCGTGCGGGTCGAAAAGGCATTGCCGCCGCTCGACAGATAGGCTCCGGTGATCGCCTTCGCGATCGCGCCGCCCTCGGCCCGGAACGTCACGTTCTGCGCGTCCATATTGACGCCGTTCGGCGCTGCGGATGTCGTCGCATTGAGCGGCGCGCCCGTCATGCGGAACACCGCCAGGACGTTGCCGACGCGGTCGGTCACCGCGATGACCGACGGAAGGCCCCGCGCCTGCGCTTCCGAAATCGCGTTGGCGAGGATCGTCTGGACCTCGCCCACGCTGAGCGACTGGGCAGCGGGCGGCGTGTAGAGACCGCCAGTGGGCGTCGGGGTCGGAGCGGGCGTCGGGACCGGCGTCGGAGTGGGCGTGCTCCCGCCGCCTCCGCCACCGCAGGAGGCGAGAAGCAGCGAGCCGGCCGCAGCAAGGGCCGCCGAGCGGAAGAGATGGGATTTATGTCGCATAACGCTTACCGCAATGCCCGGATCGCGCTGATCGCGCTGCCCAGCGAGGATTGGAAATCGGTCGGCTTATAGGCGTTGGGGTCCTTGACCGAGCTATAGGCACGATCGATGTCGGCGCGGATGCCGGCGGCTGCACCGACGGTGACGCGCCCCGACGACACCATCGCGTTGAGCAGCGTGTCGATGCCCATCACCGCCTGCTGCGACCCCGTATAGTCGGTGAAGCGATCGGCGGTCGCCTTGGCCGCGATCGCATCGACGAGCGTAAAGGCGTCGGTGCCCGAGAAACGGCGCGATGCGAAAGCGTTCTTGAGCGCCGAAACCGTCTGACCCAGCTCGGCGGCCGCCGCGACCGCGCTGGCGCGATCGGTCGCCATCGCCTTGTGGAAGGAGGCCGTGCGCGCGGCAAGCTGGTCGGCGAGCGCCGGCGCGGCAACCCGCGCAGCCGCCGCGAGCATGATCAGATTCTCGTCGTTATAGGGCGGCATCCCCTCGGGAATTCCTCCGCGTCCGGGGTTGTCGACGCTCGACTTCACCGGCTTCGCTTGGTCGTAGATACGGCGATGGCAGCTATGACAGTCGAGGAAATAGAATTCGGGAAACATCCCCTCGGTCCCGCGCCGCGACTGGAAGAGCGACAGGCTGCGCTCCAGCGCGACAGCCTGACCGACCGCCCACATCTGGACATGGTCGGTGCGCCCGCCGGCGGCCCCGAATTTGCGCCAGCCATAATCGGCGTCTTCATGATGGTGGGCCTGAAGCGACGAAAAGAGATCGAGTTCGAACGCAATGCGCGGGTGCCCGGCCGCCATGATGCGATGGGTGACGAACTGCCCCTCGCCCGCCGCGCCGAAGTGGCAATCGACGCAGACCCCGGCCCGAACGACAGGATCCTCGAGCTTTCGCAGGCCCGCGCGAAGGTTCGCGAGATGCTTGTCGCGCATTTCGGCGCCCGGATTCGCGTTGGCGCCGACACCGGCATAGTGGCTCGCGATCCACCCGCCCGCCGGGCCATGGCAAGATTCGCAGCCGACCCCGTCCTCCACCGGCGCCACGCGACGTGGCCCTGCCGTACTATGGCAACCGAGACACATCGGCGCTGCGGTCGGGTCGCCGATGCCAAGATTGCGCGCGATGAACTGGCTGCGGCTGTTGCCGAGCACCGCCCACGCGCGGCTGTGGGCGCCGCCGGCGCTCGAGGGCTCCTGCCATTTCATCAGCTCGTCCTGCCGGACGACGACGCCATCGCCTTCCATCCGGCCGTGGCAGGTCGAACCGGCGCACGAGGCAACACCGACATAGCGCGCGCCGCCGTCGCCCTGCGAGCGCGCGGGGGTAGCAAAGACGATCGCCGCGACAACGAGCGCGAGCAAAAGCACCCCGAGCGCCAATATGGCTGCCCATGGTTGCTCGCCGCGCCTCCGGTTCGCGTCGATCGTCATGCCCTGTGTCCCCTTTTCCCGCCTGACGCTTTTGCGCCTAGACTTTAATCACACAACCCCGAATGCGAGCATCGCGTCGGCCACCTTCTTGAAACCGGCGATATTCGCGCCCTTCACATAATCGATATAGCCATTGCCCTGATCGCCATAGGTCAGGCAGCTCGTGTGGATGCCGTCCATGATGTCCTTGAGCATCTGCTGCAACTCGCTTTCGCTCCATGCGCGGCGCCCGCTGTTCTGGCTCATTTCAAGGCCCGAGACCGCGACCCCGCCGGCATTCGCAGCCTTGCCGGGCGCGAACATGATCTTCGCATCCTTGAAGACATGGACACCCTCGAGATTGGTGGGCATGTTCGCACCCTCGCTGACCGCGATGCAGCCATTCGCGACCAATGCCCTGGCGTCCTCGCCAAGCAGTTCGTTCTGGGTCGCGCACGGCAGCGCCACATCGCATTTCACGCCCCACGGCGTCTTGCCGGCGGTAAAGCTCGCGCCTTTGAACTGTGCGCAATAATCCTCGATCCGGCCGCGACGGTGCGTCTTGTGCGCTTTCACCCAGTCGATCTTTTCCTGCGTAATGCCATCGGGATCATGGATGAACCCGCCCGAATCGGACAGCGTCAGCACCTTGCCGCCGAGCTGGACGATCTTTTCCGCCGCGTGCGTCGCGACATTGCCCGAGCCCGAGATGACGGCCGTCTTGCCGACCAGATCCTGTCCCTTCGCGGCGAGCATGTTGGCGAGGAAATATACCGCGCCATAACCCGTCGCCTCGGTCCGGATCAGCGAGCCGCCCCATTCGAGCCCCTTGCCGGTGAGTACGCCGGTAAACTCGTTGGTGATCCGCTTGTACTGGCCGAACATGAAGCCGATCTCGCGCCCGCCAACGCCGATGTCGCCCGCCGGCACGTCGATGTCGGCGCCGATGTGACGATAGAGTTCGGTCATGAAGCTCTGGCAGAAGCGCATGATCTCGCGCACGCTCTTGCCCTTGGGATTGAAGTTCGACCCACCCTTCCCGCCGCCCATCGGCAGACCAGTGAGCGCGTTCTTGAACGTCTGTTCGAACGCCAGGAATTTGAGGACACTTTCGGTTACCGAAGGGTGAAAACGAATGCCGCCCTTGTACGGACCAATGGCATTGTTGTTCTGGACGCGCCAGCCGCGCTGGACGCGGATATTGCCGTTATCGTCCTCCCAGCAGACGCGAAAAGAAACGACCCGGTCGGGTTCGGCGATGCGCCGCAATATCTGTTGCGCGTGATATTCTTCCTTGTCGGCGATGAAATCGAAAATGTCTTCCGACACTTCCTGGACCGCCTGGACGAACTCGGGCTGCCCCGGGTTGCGCCGTTTTACGCCTTCCATGAACGTCGAAAAATCGACGTGATCCGAAACTGCCATGCACCCCTCCCCTATAGCCTGGGAAAATCGGTGCGACCCACTGACGATTTTGTCGTTGACCGACCTCGCGGGTGAAAGGCTACACCATCGTTGGGTAAAGGCAAGACGCGAGCGCGTGCGCTTCATATTTTTTGATGCGCCGCACAACAGGGAAAGACGGGCACAAAGATGAACGAGAGCAAGAAGATGGCCAGCGCGATGACGCCCATCAATCGAGCCATCCTGATCACCGCCTTCCTGCTGCTGGTCGCGGCGATAGGCTATGCAATATGGCGCGATTCCGCCGGTTCGACGCCGCAAACAGGATCAAAAGCCGCAGCATCGTCCGACGATCAGCTCGCCGCGCTGGAAGCCCGCACACAGCGCGAACCGAACAGCGCCGAGGCCTGGACCGCATTGGGCGCGGCGCGATTCGACCTCAGCGATTATCCCGGTGCTACAGCCGCCTATGAAAGAGCTACGGCGCTTTCGCCCGATTCGGCAGGGCTTTGGTCGGCGCTGGGCGAGGCGCGCGTGATGGCGAGCGACCGCGATCCGATGCCGGCTGCGGCGCTCGAGGCGTTCGACAAGGCAATCGCCCTCGACGCGAAGGATCCCCGCGCGCGCTATTTTCTCGCGGTCAAAAAGGACATCGGGGGAGATCATAAGGGTGCGATCGACGACTGGTTCGCGCTGCTGGCCGACACCCCGCAAGGTGCCCCGTGGGAGGCCGATCTGCGCCGGACGATCGAGCAGGTCGGCGCGATCCACAAGATCGACGTCGCCATGCGGCTCGCAAACACGCAGGCACGGCCCCTGAAGCCCGAGGAAATGCCGGTTGCCGCTCGCGCGATCCCGGGGCCGAGCCGCGCCGACATGGAAGCGGCTTCGCAGCTTCCCAAGGGGCAGCAGGATCAGATGATCGAGGGCATGGTGAGCGGCCTCGAGTCGAAGCTGAAGGCCGACCCGTCAAACGTCGATCGCTGGATCATGCTGATGCGAAGCCGGATGACACTGGGCGAAAGTGCAAAGGCCGCGAAGGCGCTTAAGGACGGCATCGCGGCCAATCCGGCAGCAGCAGCGCGGCTGAAGGCGCAAGCGCAGATGCTCGGGGTGCCGGGGGCATAATTGCCGTTGGCGCCGGACCGCGAAACATCTATATTGTCCCCGCTGTGGGGGGAACCATAATAATAGGTCGCCGCAGCAATAAGCCGCGAGACGCTTCGGGCGTATCGCCTGGGACAGCCGTCCACTCTGTATCGGGCCTCGTGGTCTAGACTTCCTACCGGATCTACCGGCGGATCTCAGCCTATCCCGCCATCAGCGCCGCATTGCCGCCCGCCGCGGTAATGTCGGTGCTGATCGACTTCTCTTCGGCGAAGCGGTGCAGATAGTGCGGGCCGCCTGCTTTCGGGCCGGTTCCCGACAGGCCACGCCCGCCGAAGGGCTGCGAGCCGACGATCGCGCCGATCTGATTGCGGTTGACATAGACATTGCCAACCTGCGCGCGCGCCGCGATGTGGGCGGCGACGCCGTCGATGCGCGTGTGAACGCCGAGCGTCAGGCCATAACCCGAGGCGTTGATCGCATCGATCAGCGCATCGAGTTCACCGCCTTTCCACGTCGCGACGTGCAGCACCGGGCCGAAAATTTCGCGCTTGAGATCGGTCACGTCGTCAACGCGGATCATCACCGGCGGTATGAAATGGCCTCCTGCGGGCAGATTCGTGCGGACCGCTTCGGCGATCACGCGGCCCGCCGCGCGCGCTTCGGCGACATAGGCAGCAATATTGGCCTGCGCCTCTTCATCGATGATCGGGCCGACGTCGGTCGCAAGCAACGCCGGATCGCCCACATTGAGTTCGGCCATCGCTCCCGCAACCATCTCGATCATCGTTTCTGCGACATCCTCCTGCACGCAGAGCAGGCGGAGCGCCGAACAACGCTGGCCGGCCGACTGGAAGGCCGATGCAACGGCGTCACGCGCAACCTGTTCGGGGAGCGCGGTCGAATCGACAATCATCGCATTCGCGCCGCCAGTCTCCGCGATCAGCGTTGCGATCGGACCGTCGCGCCCGGCAAGACTGCGATTGATCGCGCGCGCGACCTCGGTCGATCCGGTGAAAGCGACACCGATGATGTCGTCATGACCCGTCAGCGCCGCACCGACCGTCTCGCCGCGGCCGGGGAGGAAATGGAGCACATCGCCCGGAACGCCGGCTTCCAGCAGCAGTTCGACCGCGGCATGCGCGATCAGCGGAGTCTGTTCGGCGGGCTTGGCGAGGACGCTGTTGCCCGCGGCGAGCGCCGCCGACACCTGCCCCAGGAAGATCGCGAGAGGGAAATTCCACGGGCTGATGCAGGTAAAGACGCCCTTGCCCTCGAGGATCAGTTCGTTGCGCTCGCCCGTCGGGCCCGGAAGCGTGACCGGATAGGTGAAATCGGCACGCGCTTGCGCCGCATAATAACGCAGGAAATCGACCGCCTCGCGCACTTCTGCGATCGCATCGACGAGCGTCTTCCCGGCTTCGTCGATCGCAAGACCCAGGAAGAAGGCGTCGCGTTCCTCAAGAAGATCGGCGGCGCGCTCGAGCCGTTCGGCGCGGAAAGCGCCGCCGGCAAGGCTCCAATTGTCGTGCGCGCGGCGCGCAGCCGCGACCGCGGCATCGACGGCTTTGGCATCGGCCTCGATCACCCGGCCAACGACAGCCCCGTTCGCAGGATTACGGACCGGCTCGGCCTTACCGCCTTGTGCGGCGCCTCCGACGATCGGCGTGGCGACGAGGTCGGTCCGGCGCGCGCCATCGATCGCCGCGACGAGGCGTTCGGGTACCCCCGGATCGCCAAGGTCATAGCCGTGCGAATTGCGCCGCACGGGATCGAGAAGGTGGAGCCCGGTCGGAATTTTCGACGGCACGCTTGCGATAGCGCGCGGATCGACCGCGAGTTCTTCCGCCGTGACGTCGGGATCGGAGAATTGATGGACGAAACTGCTGTTGGCCCCATTTTCAAGCAAACGGCGAACCAGGTAGGCGAGCAGGTCGCGGTGCGTGCCCACCGGCGCATAGACGCGCACCGGGCGCGGCGGCGGCGCGAGCGCGACGACCGCGTCATGCGCGCCCTCGCCCATCCCGTGGAGCCGTTGCAGCTCGTAATCGGCGCCCGAGAACAGCTCGGTCACGAAGGCAAGCGTCATCGCATTGTGGCTGGCGAAGGCCGGGAAGAGGCAATCCTGGCAATCGCGCAATATCTGCGCGCACGCCATGTAGTTGAGATCGGTATGGTTCTTCGCCGTGAAGACCGGGAAGTCGCCCAGTCCCAAGGTCTGCGCGCGCTTGATCTCGGTATCCCAATAGGCGCCTTTGACGAGGCGCATCGACAGTTTGACGCCGCGCTGGCGCGCGCGATCGGCGACCCAGCGGATCACTTCGGGTGCGCGTTTCTGATAGGATTGGATGACGATGCCAAGCCCGGTCCAGCCATCGGCGATCCCGGCATCGATCAACGCGCCATAGACGTCGAGGTGAGGTTCGAGCCGGTCGCTTTCCTCGGCGTCGATCATCAAGGGTACGTTGACGTCGCGCGCCGCCCGCGCGAGTTCGATCACCCGCGGGATCAGCTCCTCGCGCACCCGCTGCCCCTGCAAATATTCGTAGCGCGGGTGGAGCGCCGACAGCTTGATCGAGATACCGTGATTGACGAAAGGATCGCCCGATTTCGCGCCCTTGCCGATCCGGGCGATCGCATTCGCATAGCTGTCGTAATAGCGCGCGGCATCCTCCGCAGTGCGCGCCGCTTCGCCAAGCATGTCGAAGCTCGCCAGCTCCGCCTTCTCCTTGTCGGCGCGCTTGACCGCGGCATCGATCGTCTCGCCCATGACGAACTGCTGGCCGAGCATCTTCATCGCCGCGAGCGCTGCCTGCCGGATCACCGGCTCGCCCGATCGGCGAATCATCGATTTCAGCAGCGAGAGCGGATTGGCGCGGCTGCCCATGGCGTCGAGCATCAGTGTCGCCGAGCCGAGCGAAAGCCCGCGCGCCGAAAGTGCGACGATCAGGGGGCTGTCCTCATCCTCGCCTTCGCGCCAGTGACGCCCGGCGATCTTGTCGCGGATCAGCGCGTTCGCGGTCGCGCTGTCGGGAACGCGAAGCAGTGCCTCGGCAAGGCACATGAGTACGACGCCCTCTTCCGTCGACAGGCGGTAGCGGTTCATCAGTTGCGCGACGAGCGTCTCGCGGTCGCCCTCGGCCTTTGCCTTGCGGATCAACGCGAGCCCGCGCTCGGTCGTTGCCGCGACGGTCGCGGGCGAACGGGCAAGCTCGACGCGGAGATCGGCCACGATATCGGTTTCGGAACGGCGGGCGAGGGCGCGAATGGCGGCACGGTCGGCAGGTCGGGTCATGACCCTCCCATAGCATATCCCGATGCGGCGATCAGCCTTCAATGGCGCGAACAAGATTATCTTTTGACTGAATTTTCAAACAGACTTAGTCGAATGATATGAAAAATAACTCATCGATAGTACAATTGGATGATTTCGACCGGAAGATTCTCGCCATCATGGGGCGCGACGGGCGGATCACCTTCACCCAGCTGGCGCAGCAGGTGGGGCTGTCCAAGACGCCCTGCCAGCAGCGGGTGAAGCGGCTGGTCGACAGCGGACTGATCACCGGCTTTCGCGCTATCGTCGATCCGGCAAAGGTCGGTCTCGACCATGTCGCTTTCACCGAGGTCAAGCTGTCGGACACGCGCGAAGAGGCGCTGCGCCAGTTCAACAATGCGGTGCGGCAGATTCCCGAGGTCGAGGAATGTCACATGATCGCGAGCAGCTTCGACTATCTGCTCAAGGTCCGTACCCCCGACATTCGCCGCTATCGCATCGTGCTCGGCGAAAAAATCTCCAGCCTGCCGCATGTCGCGAATACGTCGACCTTCGTCGCGATGGAGACGATCCTGGAATCGGCGCGCTAAGCGACCGCGTCGAGATCCCAGGCCCAAGTCCGGGACTTCGTCCGAGATAACGGCGCTTCAGGCGAAAGCCTCCCGTACGTGGCCCGGCAAACAGCGCGCGTCGGCAGAAGCCGTTAGCAGTTGCCCTTGACCCCGTCGGCGCAGTCGCCAACCGATTCGACGTCTTTGGCTGCACCATGAACCGTGTTGCAGGCAGACAGCGCGAACATCGAACTGCCAAGTACGAAAAGTGTCAGAAATTTCTTCATCGTCTTTCTCCCACGGTGAGACGAACTGCCCACCGCCGGGAACTACGACCCTTGGCAGCGATTGTTCCGTCGCATCAGTCACATGCTAGCCAAAGCGTTCGAAATGCTCGCCCGGCTGACGGCTTTGGTTGCCACACTCCAAGAATCGGCTGCCCGTCATCCACCCCGCTGGCCTGCCTCAATACCATTGACCGGAGCCGCAGATCGCGGCAAAGGCGGTGCCCTTCGATCGCTCCTGATAAAACCATTGTGGAAAATGGCTTGAAATTACAGTTAAGTGATTGAAATGCGGGTGTAGCTCAATGGTAGAGCAGAAGCTTCCCAAGCTTACGACGAGGGTTCGATTCCCTTCACCCGCTCCACCTTCACCGCCTGATCGACCAGCCATATCTCGCTGTACGCGGTGAGGAAGGCAATGTCGGCGGCATCGCGGCCGACGCAGATGCGCGCGGTTTCGTTCGGCTTCGTCATCCCGGTCGCATCGACCATGTGCCAATCGCCATCGAGATAGACTTCGGCAACGGCGTGAAAATCCTGCGGCTCCACCCCGAGCGCATAGACGCTCGCCATGCGCGCGGGGATATGCGCCGCGCGCGCGAGCGCGATCATTACATGTGCATAGTCGCGGCACACCCCGCGACGCTCGACGAAACTGTCGAGCGCGCCGGTCTCCGCATCGCTCGATCCCGTCACGTAGGTGAAACGGCTTTCGATCCAGTCGCGCATCCGCGCAATTTTTTCGCCGCCCTGCAGTTCGCCGAAGCGGCGTTCGACGAAGGCGTGAAACTTGTTCGACGGGCAATAGCGCGATTCGTTGAGATAGGGGACCGCTGCGGCTGGCAGGCGGTGCAGTGGAACCTCGGCCAGTGTGCTGACGTCGACGTCGGCCCGGTCGATCGCAACGCGCGCGCGATAGTCGACGCCCAGGCTGCCCGCGCGGTGCAGCCAGATCGGCTCGCCAATGCCGTCGGCGGCGGGCACGCGTGCGACATAGTCGGGATTGCCGAGGTCGAGCGAGGTCTGTTCGACCTGCTGGCCGTGCCCGTCCGCGGCCTCGATCTGCAACATCAAATCGACGGGCTCCGACAGGCGATAATTTAGGGAGGCGGAAATTTCGAGTTTCATCTATCGGCAACGCACGACGAGGGGATCGGTGCCGCTAATGACAGTTGAGGAAAATCACAAGTGACGCCGGCGCGCACCATTCCATTCATCGTCGTCACCATCTTCATCGACGCGATCGGCTTCGGCATCATCATGCCGGTGTTGCCGCAACTCGTCATGGAGGTCGGCAAGATCGACTTGCCGCATGCGATCGAGGTCGGCGCATGGATCGGGCTGGTGATGGCGATCGCGACCTTCATCGCCGCACCGGTTCTCGGCAATCTGTCCGACCGCTTCGGACGGCGGCGCGTTTTGCTGCTCTCGCTCGGCGGGCTGGCGGCCGATTATAGCTTGCTGACCGTTGTCGGCACATTGCCGTGGCTGTTCGTCGCGCGGGCGATTTCGGGCGTCTTCGGCGGCAGCTATGGCGCGGCGCAGGCGGCGATCGCCGACATTACAAAGCCCGAAGAGCGCGCGCGCAATTTCGGCTTTGTCGGCGCGGCATTCGGCGTTGGTTTCGTCGTCGGCCCCGCAATCGGCGGCTTCCTTGGCGAACTCAGTCCGCGCGCGCCGTTCGTCGCGGCGGCGATCCTGGCGGCGGCGAACATGCTCTATGGGCTGATCGTCTTTCCCGAGACGCTGCCCAAGGAGCGCCGACGCGTTTTCGACTGGCGTCGCGCCAACCCGCTGGGAGCGTTCAAGACGATGCGCGGACTGACCGGCATGAGCGGGATCGCGACTGTGCTGGTGCTCTGGCAGATCGCGAGCCTGGTCTATCCGATGACGTGGAGCTTTTACTGCATCGCGCAGCTCGGCTGGACGCCGGGGATGATCGGGGCAAGCCTGGCCGCGGTCGGCGTCATGATCGCACTGGGGCAGGTCTTCGTCGTCGGCCCCGCGGTCGCACGTTTCGGCGAGCGCGATGCGGCGACGCTCGGCATTCTCGTCGCGGTGGCGGTCTATGTGGGCTATGCTTTCACCACCTCGACCATCGGCGCCTTCCTGTTGCTGGTCCCTGTCGCATTGCAGGCGCCGGTGCAGCCGTCGCTGATGGCGATGATGTCGCGCCGCGCGACCGCCGAAACGCAGGGAGAAGTGCAGGGCATCTCTGCGATGGCGATGGGACTCGGCCAGCTTGCAGCGCCGATCTTGCTGACAGGAACGATGGCCTATTTTACCTCCGACAAGGCGCCGGTGCATTTTCCGGGCGCGGCCTTTGCCGTCGCGGCGCTCTTCGGGCTGCTTGCGATCCTGATGCTGCGCCGCCTGCCCCGAGTGACGCGCGGCGCCGATCAGATTCCGCCGTCGGTCACCGGATAACCGAGCGCTTCGAGTCCGGCGGTGAGCATCGCCACGCACGCCGCGACAGCTTCGCCATTGGTCGACCGGATCACGAAATTGGCACCGGTGCGCCCGTCGCGAAAGAAGGGGAAGCTTCCGATCGCGACGCCCGGATGATCTTTCTCGCCCTGACGGAGCAGGTCGGCGACCTCGCTCTCCGGTGCCCATGCCCCGATCGTGTATGCGATGAGCGGCGCCCCGCCTTCCAGTTGACCGGTCAGCGCGTCGAGCATGCCCGCCGTAATGTGCGGGACCCCGGCCATGATGAAAAGATTGCCGACGCGGATCCCCGGCGCACCCGACATGCGGTTGGGTATCAGGTCGGCACCGTCGGGAACGCGTGCCATGCGAAGCCGCGCTTCGGTCAATTCGACACCGCGTCCGCTGTAATAGCGTTCGAGGATCGCCCGCGCCGCCGGATGGATCACGACCCCGACGCCAAGCGCCTTGGCGACCGCATCGACGGTGATATCGTCGTGCGTCGGCCCGATCCCGCCGGTGGTGAAGACATAATCGTAGCGCGCACGGATCGCATTCAGCGCATCGACGATCTCGTCCTCGACATCGGGAACGATGCGGACCTCGCGCAGGCGTATGCCTTGCACATCGAGCCAGGTCGCGATCTGCGCGACATTCTTGTCCTGCGTGCGGCCCGAGAGAATTTCGTCGCCGATCACCAGCACGGCGGCGGTCCAGATACGTTCGTCGCTCATGCCTTGCCTTAGCTCGCTGGCATGACAAAACAAGGGTGCTGGCGGGGGAAGATTGTTCCTGATATGTTCCAACTCGATTCGTGATTCGAGGGAGAGACCAATGGCCGACGAGCTGATTTTCTATACCAACCCGATGTCGCGCGGGCAGATCGTCCGCTGGATGCTCGAAGAGGTCGGCGCGCCGTACGAGACGAATATCCTGGGATATGGCACGTCGATGAAGGATGACGCCTATCTGGCGATCAATCCGATGGGCAAGGTTCCCGCGATCGTCCACGATGGAAGGGTCGTGACCGAATGCGCCGCGATCTGCGCCTATCTGGCGGATGCCTTTCCGTCGGCGGAGCTCGCGCCCGCGCCCCAAGACCGCGCCGACTATTATCGCTGGATGTTCTTTGCCGCCGGCCCGGTCGAGCAGGCGATCACCGCCAAGCATTTCGGGATCGAGCCCGACGCCGACCAGCAGCGGATGGCGGGTTTCGGCTCGCTTGGGGCAGCGCTCGACACGCTGGAAACCGCGGTCGCGGGCAAAGCCTATGTCGCGGGCAACCGCTTCACCGCCGCCGATGTCTATGTCGGCAGCCAGATCGACTGGGGACTGCAATTCGGGACCATCCCGTCACGCCCGGCGTTCGAGGCCTATGCCAGGGGTCTGCGCGAACGCCCGGGCTACAAGCGAGCAAAGGAAATCGACACCGCGCTGATCGCGGAGATGCAGGCGGGGCAATGACCGTACCCCTAGGGCAGCGCCTTCAGCAATTCGGCCGCTAGCGGCGCGAGGCGACCGATCTGCGGATCCTGCGTCGTCGCCGCACTGACATAAATAGCGCTGGCGAAAGCGGTCGTGTTGTGGATGGCCGCGAGGCCCGCGTCGCCGGCATAAGCATCCTTCCAGCGCGCGCCGTCGTCAGGATGGAGCGTCTTGAACCATGCCACCCAAGCCGCATCGTCGATGTCGGCACGCTTCGCGAGGAAAAGTATCGGCCGCGCCAGCCGCGCGGGTTCGCCGTGATGGTAGTAGGGCGAGGCGGCAGGAGCGACCTGCGTCGCGAGCGCGCCGAGCAGCAAATCGGCATCGCCGCGCGTCAGGCGCGGATCGAGCGCGAGCTGGAGCGCAAGGTCGGCGCCATGCGCTACGCCGTGACGCCAGCCCTCGCCCGGGGTGAAGCCGCGATAGTCGGCGACGTCGCGCAGATAGGACGCGCCCGTTTCAGCGAGCGCGTGCAGCTCCGCGTCGGTCATCCAGGCCTCGATCCGGTCGGCGCGGGCCAATTCGGAGAGCACAAGCGTGGCAAAGGGGCGGCGAAAGCCGGCGCCATCCTGCGGCTCAGCTACCATTTCGGTCAGTCGCACCAGCGCCCACCGCATCTGCGGCACGGCCAGATGGCGTCCGCGAAGGCCCGCGGACCAGAGCGTGAAGGCGAAGCCATCGCGAGCCGCCGGGTCGGGATCGCCGAGGCAGAGCGCGAGCGCCTCCAGATCGGCAAGGCGCGCCTTCGGAAAGAAGGCGGCGGCATAGGCTTCGAGATCGCCGTTGGCAGGTCGCGGCACCGCGCAGACGGCTTCCTTGGCTTCCGTCGCCGCAGCGGGAGCGGCGCGGAGAGCAATAACCCCAGCTATCATCAGCAGCGCTGTCAACTTCACGCCGTTGCCCCAAAAAGAAAGAGCCCGGCGAATTGCTCCACCGGGCTCCGTGATTATCGCTCTGCGAATTCGATCAATCGCGTGCGCTGCCGAAAAGGCGGAGCAAGAACATGAACATGTTGATGAAGTCGAGATAGAGGTTCAGCGCCCCCATGATCACCGACTTGCCGACAAAATCGGTCCCGCGGACATAGAAGTACATGCTCTTGATCTTCTGCGTGTCATAAGCGGTGAGACCCGCGAAGATCAGCACGCCGACGACGCTGATGGCCATCGCGAGCGCGCCCGACTTGAAGACGAACGCATTGAGGAGCATCGCTACGAGAATACCGACGACGCCCATGATCAGGAACGTCCCGAAGCCCGACAGATCCTTCTTGGTGGTGTAGCCGTAGAGACTGAGGCCCAGGAATGCGGCCGCGGTCGCGAAGAAGGTCTGCGCGATCGACGTGTTCGTATAGACGAAGAAGATCGACGCCATCGACACGCCCATGACGACCGAGAAGGCCCAGAAAAGGCCCTGCGCGGCAGTCGTCGACAATTTGTTGATGCCGAAGCTGAGCACCATCACGAAGGCCAGCGGCGCGAGCATGATCACCCACTTCAGCGGTCCCGGACCGAACAGCAGCGCCGGTGCGCCCGACCACTGCGAGAAGAGCATCGCGACGACGCCCGTGAGCAGGACGCCCGAGGCCATATAATTATAAACCGACAGCATGTACGACCGCAGGCCGGCATCGACGGCCTGATCCATCGCGCTCGCGCTGCCTGGGAAGCCGGACGCCGCCATATTGGGGTCGTTCCAATTAGCCATTTTCATCTCCATCACCGGCCAGACGATACGGGCCGTGCCGATAATATCGGTATTTTGGCGCCGTCTTTCAAGCGAAACCGGATATCGCCGTTCGATAGGCCGTGGCGCCGTCGGCCGAAGAGCCTATGCTGAGACCGCCATGTCCACGCACCGCCTGTTCGTCGCCCTGCGTCCGCCGCGCCCCATTCGCGAACAACTGATCGCGGTGATGCACGGTGTTTCGGGCGCCCGCTGGCAGGACGACGGCCAATTGCATCTGACCCTGCGCTTCATCGGAGAGGTCGATCGTCACCGCGCCGAAGATATCGCCGCAGCGCTTGGCGGGCTCCACGCCCCGACGATCGCGGCACGGATTGCCGGGGTAAGCCTGTTCGAGCATCATGGCCGGCCGCATATGGTATGGGCAGGGGTCGAGCCGGCAGGGCCGATCTCCGCCCTCCATCGCAAGGTCGATCAACTACTCGGACGTGTCGGCATAACGGCCGAGACGCGGGCGTTCCTTCCTCACATCACCCTCGCGCGGCTGAATCGCGGGTCAGGACCCGTCGCGGCGTTCCTCGCGCTGAACGGCGACCTCGCAAGTTCGCCGTTCGTCTTCGACTATGTCGTGCTCTATGAAAGCGAAATGGGGCACGGCGGCTCCCGCTATCATCCCGTCGCCCGCTACCCCCTCGCGTCTGCGACGAGCGCTGAGGCAAGCGCGCTGACATCGTCCCACGTCGCGGCGAAGCCCCCCTCCTCGCCATAATAGGGATCGGCGACGTCCTCGCCCTCACGGCCGGGAACCAGATCGAGCATCAGCTTCACCTCAGCCGTCGCATCGTCGGGCCGCAGCCGCAACGCGTCGCGCATATTTGAATTGTCGGCCGCGAGAATCAGGTCGAAATCGTAAAAATCGCTCCGTCGAAGCTGGCGCGCGCGAAGGTCCGAAATATCGGCGCCGCGTCGGCCCGCTTCGGATTGCGCGCGCCGATCGGGTGGATGGCCGACGTGCCAGTCGCCCGTACCCGCCGAATCGAGCGTCGCGGCAATTCCGGCGTGCGCGAACGCAGCGCGCGCCGCTCCTTCGGCAAGCGGCGAACGGCAGATATTGCCGAGGCAGAGGAAGAGTATCGCAGGCGTCTTCTTTCGATCTTCGGACTTCACCGCCACGCTCCAAAAAGGTGAACCGACTTTCAACTTGCGCCTTCGGTCGGCTCTGCTAGCCATGGTCCCAACGATAACGGGTCAGGGAGAGGGTTGCCAGATGGCCGACAGCGTCAGTGAAGGCGAGTATCAGCGCGAGCCGCTGCCGGTCACCAGCGCGAGCGGCTATAGCTGGTATGTGTTGTGCGTTCTGGTTGTCGTCTACATCCTGAATTTCATCGACCGGCAGGTGGTCAGCATCCTCGCCGTCGACATCAAGGCCGATCTGGGACTCACCGATTCGGACATGGGCTTCCTCGGCGGCGCGGCGTTTGCGGTGTTCTATGCGCTGTTCGGGATTCCGCTGGGCCGGTTGGCGGACAATTGGAACCGGGTGAGGCTGTTGTCGATCGGCCTCGCGCTATGGTCGACGATGACGGCGCTGTCGGGCTTCGCGTGGAACCAGATCAGCCTCACCTTCGCGCGCATGGGCGTGGGGATCGGCGAGGCGACGGCAAGCCCGACAGCCTATTCGCTGATTTCGGACTATTTCCCCAAGCATCAGCGTGCGACCGCGCTCGCGATCTATTCCTCGGGCCTCTATCTTGGCGGCGGCGTGTCGCTGGGGATCGGCGCGTGGATTGTTCAGGCGTGGAACGCCGCCTATCCGGGCGGAGGGCCGCTCGGACTGGCGGGTTGGCACGCGGCCTTTCTGGCGGTCGGCGTCCCCGGCCTGCTCCTCGCCTTGTGGGTCGCGACGCTTCGCGAACCGGTGCGCGGCGCGATGGACGGGGTCGCCAGCCCGAGTTCGCCGACCCCGTTCCGCGAATTCTTCCGCGACCTCTCGACGATTGTCCCGCCTTTCACGCTGATCGGCGCGTGGCAGCGCGGCGCCGGCGCGCTGGCGGTCAACATCGGCTTTGCGGTCGCGGTCTTCGCCTTCGCGTGGTGGATGATCGGGCTGACCGGCAATGTGCCGCAATGGTCCGCGGTCGGGCTGGGCTATTATGCGGTTTTTTCGTGGGCTTGCACGCTGCGCGCTCGCGACCCCGCGACCTTCCGCCTGATATGGGGAACCCCCGCCTTCATCTGCACGACGCTGGGGTATGGCCTCGTCAGCCTGGCCGCCTATGCGATCGCTTTCTGGTCGGCGCCCTATGCCGAGACCGTGCTCAAGCTGCCGAAGCAGGAGCTGGCGATCATCCTCGGCGGCAATGGCGCGGTCGCCGGCTTTATCGGAGTCATTCTGGGCGGCCGGATCGCCGACCATCTGCGGACGAAGAATCCCGCAGGCCGCATCCTGATGATCATCTTCGGCGTCGTCGCGCCGATCGTGCCGATCTGGATCGGTTACACCACCGAAAATGCGACCCTCTTTTATGTCATGAACTTCCTCGCCGGCATGTTCGGCGCGGCGGCGCTCGGCGCCGCGGCGGCGACGACGCAGGATCTGGTTCTGCCGCGTATGCGCGGCACCGCGACCGCGGCCTTCTTCCTCGGCACGACGCTCGTCGGCCTGTCGTTCGGCCCCTATATGGTCGGTCAGATTTCCGACCTCGCGGGGACGATCGTGGACGGCAAGCCGGTCGGCGATCTCAGGACCGGCATCCTGTCGCTGATCGGGGTCGCCCCGATCGCGCTCGCGCTGCTCCTCTATGCCTATCGCGCGGTGCCGCGGGCCGAGGCGACGATCGCGGAGCGGGCGGCGGGCGAACCGGTTTAGGCTCGCCGCACCGCGCAATCGGTCGTCGCTATTCGGCGGGAAGCGTAATCACGCCGCAGGCGACGCGGCCGCCGCTGTTCCCGCTGGGATCGGTCTTCATATCGTCGGGGCCGGCGTGAATAACGAAAGCAGCACCGTCGGCGTCGAGCAACCCGCCCTCGCCCGTCAGCCGCGTACCGACGAGCGTCAGCGTCGCGCGGCCGATCGCATCGGGTTCGATCACCAGGTTGGGCAGATCGCCGTGATGCGCCCCCATCGGATTGTCACGCCCGTGCTGCGCGCCGGTCGGATTCCAGTGCGAACCCGCGCTCGTGAAGTCGGGCGGCGTGCACTGGCCGGTGGTGTGGACGTGCATGCCATAGGTGCCGGGAGCAAAGCCGCGCGCCACCAGTTCGATCCTGAGCCCCGTCGCGGTCTTGTAGAAATCGGCGCGGCCGCGGTCGGCGCCGCGCGCGTCGAGCAGCTGCGCCGAGGCATCGGCGGCCGGCAGCGTCTCCGTCGATTTGCCGCCCATAGCCGCGCATCCGGCGAGCGCAAGCGTCGCGGAGGCGAGGAGGCCGGCGGTAATGAGGGGGCGGGCATTCGAGCGGATTGTCATCGATTTCTTCTCCGGCTGTTTGACGTCATACGCGGCTGGCGCCGATTGCGATCCATCCGACGATGCCATCAACTCGTCCCGCTTGAAAGGGGTGTCGGCTCGCGGGTCAGGATTCGCCTGCCGTCTTTCGTGATCCACGCCTCTATTCGGTATCCGCTCGGCGCAAGGTTCGCAGTCCGATTTCCCAGTTCAGGAAAGGTCAGCCTTGTGCGCGCCGCGCCTGGACCACACGAGCGAACCGCGCGGCGATCGCTTTCGGTGACAAAATGAAAGAGCCCGATGAAAGCTGGTACAGCCGGATGATGTAGGAAAGACCCACTTCGAGCCAGCGTCTGCTTTGATATGGGGAGCTGCCCTTTACCCTCTCCCTTCGGGAGAGGGATACGCAGGCTTGGTTGCGCAGCAACCTGGCCGAAGTCGGGTGAGGATCGGCCGCTGGCTCACGTACGCACCGGCACGGCCCCTCACCCAACCCTCTCCCCACGGGAGAGGGCTTGATGGCCGCAATCGGTCGTTTGCCGTCATCATCAAAGAAAAGGGCCGCGGATTGCTCCGCGGCCCCGTATCGTCA
>JAEWIL010000237.1 GCA_023387085.1 Pseudomonadota bacterium
GGTTCAAACAGTCGGGCGATGCCGACTATCGCGTCGCGACGCCCGAGCAGCTGGTGCGGCTGCTGCCGGCGGCGCACGACGACGCGCGGCTGTTCGTCGAGCGCGACGGCGGGATGGACGGCGCGCGCGGCGAGGCGGTGCGTGTCTGTCTCTATCTGTTCGAGCGCGACGCGGCGGTGCCGCTGCTGCGCAGTGGTTAGTTGACGTCCCCGCGCGCGCCCATGGCACGAATCATTGGCAGATAATCCTCGGCGGAGATCGATTTCTCGAACTGCGCGCCGGTCTTGCCGCCGAGCGACCAGATCACCTTTGCCGCGATGCGACCGATGATCGGCATGCGGAAGACCACGAGGTCCCCGATCTCCAGCCCGCGCTCGTACCGCATCAGCAGGCCGTCGGCGCTGATGTTGACGCAGGTGCACATTTCCTGCCGCCCGTCGGGCAGCACGAAGGGCAGGCGGCAATAGACGTCGCTACGCGGCGCTATTCGCTGGTCGAGGCCTACATAATGGGCCTTGTTGGTATCGATCTTGCGCATACGTCCCGGACCTTTGTGGTTTGTCCGGAACGTTCTACGCGATTGCTGAAGAATCGGTAAATGCTCTTTGTCGGTTCAGCCGGTCGCGAGGCCGTGTTTCTTCGCCCCGAGGCTCACCGGAATGTCGCCGCCCGAGGGGTGAATCCGGTGTTGCGGATCGCGGACCACGACGCCGTCCACCTTCACCGCGCCCTCTTCGAGCTTGCGCCGCGCTTCCTTGTTCGACGCCGCGAACCCCAGCTCGCGGAGAGCGTCGACAATGCTGATCCCCTCGGCCGGTACGGCTACGTGCGGCAAGTCGCCACCAATCCGGCCTTTTTCAAAGGTTTGCGTCGCGGTTTCGGCGGCGACCCGTGCGGCCTCGGCACCACGGCACAGTGCGGTCGCCTCGTTCGCGAGGATTTTCTTCGCCTCGTTGATCTCGGCCCCTTCCAGCGCCTCCAGCCGCGCGATCTCGTCCATCGGCAGGTCGGTAAAGAGCTTCAGGAAACGCCCCACGTCGCGGTCGTCGCAATTGCGCCAATATTGCCAGTAATCGAAATGGGGCAGCTGTCCCGAATTGAGCCACACGGCGCCCGACGCCGTCTTGCCCATTTTGGTACCCGCGGCGGTGGTGAGCAGCGGAGTCGTCAAACCATAGAGGTCGGCGCCGTCCATTCGCCGGCCAAGCTCCATGCCGTTGACGATATTGCCCCACTGGTCCGACCCGCCCATCTGGAGCCGCACGCCCATGTCCTTCGACAGGTAGCGGAAATCATAGCCTTGCAGGATCATGTAGTTGAATTCGAGGAAGGTCATCGGCTGCTCGCGATCGAGCCGCAACTTGACCGAATCGAAGGTCATCATGCGGTTGATCGTGAAGTGGGTGCCGACTTCCTGGAGCAGTTCGATATAGCCGAGCTTGCCGAGCCAGTCCTGGTTATTGACCATCACCGCGTCGGTCGGGCCGTCGCCGAAGGTCAGGAACTGCTGGAAGATGCTGAAGATCGACGCGATGTTCGCGGCGATCGTCTCGTCCGACAGCATTTTGCGGCTTTCGTCGCGGCCGGTCGGGTCGCCGATGCGCGTCGTGCCACCGCCCATCAGCACGACGGGCTTGTGTCCGGCCTGCTGCAGGCGGCGCAGCATCATGATCTGGACGAGGCTGCCGACATGCAGGCTCGGCGCGGTCGCGTCGAAGCCGATATATCCCGGGACGATCTGCTTGGCGGCAAGCGCGTCGAGCCCTTCCGCATCGGTCATCTGATGGATATAGCCTCGCTCGTCGAGCAGGCGCAGCAGGTCGGATTTATGGTTCGTCATAGCGGGCGGGCGCTTAGCATGGGGTTTGCGATTTGGATAGCATGCGGAAAGAACTGGTCTGCCACCCCGACACGCCGGCAAAGGCGGTGCGGTCGATCGCGGTCGAGGTCGAGCTTTCTTTCGACGACGGCTTTGCGCTTCGCTTCGTCGTCGAGGGCGAGATCGGTGCGCTGGTGCTGCCGCAGGGGGCGGGCGAACTGGTCATCGCCGACAGCAGCACCGACGGGCTTTGGCAGAGCAGCTGTTTCGAGGCGTTCCTGACCGAGGAGGGGCAGCCCGATTATACCGAGTTCAACTATGCGCCCGACGGTCGCTGGGCCTGTTACCAGTTCGACGATTATCGCTCGTTGCTTCGCACCGACCAGCTTGCGCCCTGGCGCATGGAGGCCGAGCGGAGACCCGGCCGTTTTGCGATGCGCATCGAGCCCGGCATCTTCCCCGACACCGGATCGAAGCTCGCGCTGGCGACGGTGATCGAGGAGATCGACGGTGCCAAAAGCTATTGGGCGCTTTGCCACCCGCCGGGAAAGCCCGACTTTCATCATCCTGATTGCTTTGCGCTGACGCTTGGGGCACCCGACGCGGCATGACTGTAGAATTCGGTATCGACCGCCTGCTCGCCGATCCGGCGCTCCGCAAACCTCTCGAGGGCAAGCGCGTTGCTCTGCTCGCGCATCCCGCGTCGGTCACGGCGGATCTGACGCACAGCCACGACGCGCTGGTCGCGGCCGGGGTGAATGTCACCGCAGTATTCGGGCCGCAGCACGGCGTGCGCGGCGACCTGCAGGACAATATGATGGAGTCGCCCGACTTCACCGACCCGACCTACGGCGTGCCGGTGTTCAGCCTGTACGGCGAAGTGCGCCGCCCGTCGGGGCAGTCGATGCACACGTTCGACGTGATGCTGGTCGACCTGCAGGATCTGGGGTGCCGCATCTACACCTATGTGACGACGCTGCTTTATATCCTCGAAGCCGCGGCGGAGCATGGCAAGGCGGTGTGGGTGCTCGACCGCCCGAATCCGGCGGGACGTCCGGTCGAGGGGACCTTGCTGCGCGCGGGCTGGGAGAGCTTTGTCGGCGCGGGGCCGATGGTCATGCGCCACGGCCTGACGATGGGCGAGATGGGACATTGGTTCATCCGCCGCTTCGGGCTAGACATCGATTATCGCGTGATCGAAATGACGGGATGGCAGCCCGGAGGGCCGGGCTTCGGCTGGCCCACCGACCGCGTCTGGGTCAACCCCAGCCCCAACGCGGCGAACGTCAATATGGCGCGCGCCTATGCCGGGACGGTGATGGTGGAGGGCGCGACCTTGAGCGAGGGCAGGGGGACGACCCGCCCGCTCGAACTGTTCGGGGCTCCCGACATCGATGCGAAGGCGGTGATCGCCGAAATGCACCGGCTCGCGCCCGACTGGCTCGCGGGGTGCAGGCTCCGCGATATCTGGTTCCAGCCGACGTTCCACAAGCATGTCGGTCAGCTCAACAGCGGTATCCATATCCACGCGGAGGGTCCGTGGTACGACCATGCCGCTTTCCGCCCGTGGCGCGTACAGGCGCTGGGGTTCAAGGCGATCCGTGCGCTTTATCCCGACTATCCCATCTGGCGCGGCACCGATTTCAAATATGAGTATACCAACGACGTGCTGGCGATCGACGTGATCAACGGTTCGCCGTTGCTGCGCGAATGGGCGGATGATGCGGGCGCTGCTCCGGGCGATCTCGACGCGGTTGCGTTGCCCGACGAAGCCGCATGGCGCGAGGAAATTGCGGACCTGCTGATCTATTGAAGGGGAGGGCGACGATGCACCGAAGGCAATTCATCGGCACCGCGGCGCTCGGCGGGATCGCCGCGAGCTTGCCTGCATCGGTGTTCGCGGCCGATACCGCGGCGCTACCCAATCTGGCCGCCAAGGCCGTCCCGATCGGCAAGGCCGAGCGCATGGCGCGCATCGCCAAGGCAAAGGACCTCATGGCCGCGAACGATATCGGCGCGCTGCTGATCGAGCCGGGGTCGAGCCTGATCTATTTCACCGGCGTCGAATGGTGGCGGAGCGAGCGACTGACCGCGGCGGTGCTGACGCGCGAGGGCGAGGCGGCGATCGTGACCCCCTTCTTCGAGGAACCGTCGGTGCGCGAGACGCTGGGCGTTCCGGCCGAGGTGCTGACGTGGAACGAGGACGAGAATCCGCTCGCCGCGGTCGCGGCGTGGCTCGGCAAGCGCGGGCTGGCGAAGGGGCGGATCGGGGTCGAGGAGACGGTGCGCTATTTCGCGGTCGACGGCCTCGAAAAGGCGATGCCGGGGGCGACGGTCGTCAATGGGGCGCCGGTCGTGCGCGGGTGCCGGATGCACAAGTCGCCGGCCGAGATCGCGTTGATGCAGATCGCGAACGACATCACCGTCGCCGCCTATCGCCACACCGCGCCGCGGATCGAGGCGGGGATGACACCTGCCGACATCGGCGCGATCATGAAGGCCGCGACGCGTGCGCTCGGCGGCAACAGCGAATTCGAACTGATCCTGCTCGGCGAGGCCAGTGCCTACCCGCATGGCAGCGGCAAGCCGCAGGCGGTGAAGAGCGGCGAGGTCGTGTTGATGGATTGTGGCGCGACGGTCCATGGCTATCAGTCCGACATTTCGCGGACCTTCGTCTATGGCAAGGCGACCCCGCGCCAGCGGCAAGTGTGGGACGAGATGCGCAAGGGACAGGATGTGGCCTTCGCCGCCGCCAAGCTCGGCACCCCGGCAGGGCAGGTCGACAATGCGGTGCGCGCCTTTTATCAAGGCCTCGGCTGGGGGCCGGGCTATCGGCTTCCCGGCACGTCGCACCGCACCGGCCATGGCATCGGCCTCGACGGGCACGAGCCGGTCAATCTGGTGCACGGCGAAACCACGAAGCTGGCGCCCGGCATGTGCTTTTCGAACGAACCCGGGATCTATATTCCGGGCGAGTTCGGTATAAGGATCGAGGATTGTTTCTACATCACCGACGGCGGCCCGGAATGGTTCAGCGAACCGCCGCCGTCGATCGATCAGCCCTTTGGATGATCCGGCGCCGTCGGCCGCTGGACGAGGCTGACCAGCACGAACGAAATGATCATCAGCAGATACCAGCTGCCCAGTTTTTCCCACCCGACCATGTGCCAACCATCATTCTGGCTGGGGTAGGTCCACGCGCGCGCGAAGGTGCCGATATTCTCGGCGAACCAGATGAACAGTGCGACGAGCCCCCAGCCGACGAGTAATGGCATGCGGCGGTGGGTGTGCAAGGGGCGGAACCACACCTGACAGCGCCAGAAGAGCAGGGCAGTGGCAGCAAACAGCAGCCAGCGGACGTCGAGCAACCAGTGGTGAGCGAAGAAATTGACGTAGATGGCAGCCGCCAGCGCAAAGCTTGTCCACATGGGCGGATAGCCCGTGTAGCGAAAGTCGAAAATGCGCCAGACGCGCGCGATATAGCTGCCCACCGCGGCGTACATGAAGCCCGAGAAGAGCGGCACCGCGCCGATGTGGAGTAGGCTCGCTTCGGGATATTGCCACGATCCCGCGGCGGTCTTGAACAATTCCATCACCGTGCCGACGATGTGGAAGATCAGGATGACCACCGCCTCCTTCGGCGTCTCGAGCCGGAAGGCGAGCATGCCGAGCTGGATCAGCACCGCGCCGATGGTGATCGCGTCATAGCGGTGGAGCGGCGCATTGTCGGGCCAGAAAAGATGCGTGCCGAGCAGCAGCGCCAGCATCAGGCCGCCGAACAGGCACGCCCAGCCCTGCTTGAAGCCGAAGGCAAGAAATTCGAGGAACCAGCCGCGCGGTCCGGGCTCGACCGCCATCGCCTCGAGGCGCGAGCGGACCGCGTGGAAGCGACTGTGCGCCGCCGGACGCTCAGACATGCACGGAGACGTAGGCGATCAGCGTTGCGGCGGGCAGCAGCAGCGCCTGCGCGAGGATTGTGCCGGCAAGGCGGCTCAGCGAGATGAAGGTGATCGCGCGGCGGAAATCGGCCTCGTCGACTTTGCCTTCGACGGCATCGTCGGTCATCACCGACAGTTGCGGGTCGATGAAGGCGAACAGGAGGATGGTCGCGAAGCCGTTGATCAGCGCCGAGAGCTGCGACGCGGTGACGCGGAATTCGGGTGCGAGATAGCCCGCATACAGCGAGGCCACGACGCCGACCGCGAGCAGCGACTGCGCGAGGCAGTTGGCGATCAGCACGCCCCAGCCGATCCCCTTCGGCATCCGCCAGCTTTTGAGGTGCGAGAGGCTGGGTATGGTGAGCGAGCGCCCGAAGGTCCGCAGGCCGCCGGGGCTGACCGCCTTCATCGCCAGCTTCGTGGTCGAACGATTATTCTGGTACCAGCCGATCGCCGCCGCGAACATGCGCTGGCCGGTGGGGACCAGCAGGATGCCGACCAGCGTCGCGATGCTCGCTGCCGCCAGCACGAACTGCATGTCGATGAAGAGCGAGGCGCCGCTGCCGTCATGGATGCGCGTCTCGATCCGCTTGGCGAGGAACGGCCCCAGGAAGCTGTTGGAGGTGCGCGAGAAGAGCACCAGGATGTTGAACAGCGCGAACGACATCGCGATCCGCCGCGTGCGGACCCCGGCAATTCGCGCCGCATAGGCAAGCGCGCCGATCAGGTTGATGAAGCCGGTGAGCAGCAGGATGGTGACGAGGGGAAGGTCGATCATCTTCGCGCCCCTAGCGCCCGCCGACGACGCGTCAATGCTTTCGCGTCAGCTCGCGCATCGCATCGTCCAGCCCGGCGAGCGTCAGCGGATACATGCGGTCGTTCATCAGCTGTTTGATCAGCTTGACGGACTGGGTGTAGCCCCAATGTGCCTCGGGCACCGGATTGAGCCACACCGCGGCGGGATAGACATGGGTGATGCGCTGCATCCACACCGCGCCCGATTCTTCGTTGAAATGTTCGACGCTGCCGCCCGGATGGGTGATTTCATAGGCTGACATCGACGCATCGCCGACAAAGATCACTTTGTAATCATGGCCATATTTATGGAGGATATCCCACATCTGATGGCGTTCCGACCAGCGGCGCTTGTTGTCCTTCCACACGCCCTCATAGGGGCAGTTGTGGAAATAGAAGAATTCGAGATTCTTGAATTCGGTCGTCGCGGCGCTGAACAGTTCCTCGCAGAGCTTGATGAACGGGTCCATCGAGCCGCCGACGTCGAGAAACAACAGCAGTTTGACGGCATTGCGCCGCTCGGGGCGCATGCGGATATCGAGCCAGCCCTGCCGCGCGGTGCCGTCGATCGTGCCCGGAATGTCGAGTTCGTCCGCCGCGCCCTCGCGCGCGAATTTGCGGAGCCGGCGCAGCGCGATCTTGATGTTGCGCGTGCCCAGTTCCTTGGTGTTGTCGAGATTCTGGAACTCGCGCTTTTCCCATACTTTCAGCGCGCGCTTGTGCTTGCTCTCGCCGCCAATCCGAACGCCTTCGGGGTTGTAGCCCGAATTGCCGAAGGGCGAGGTGCCGCCGGTGCCGATCCACTTGTTGCCGCCCTGATGGCGTTTCTGCTGTTCCTCGAGCCGCTTCTTCAGCGTATCCATGATTTCGTCCCAGTCGCCCAGCGACTTGATCGCCTCCATCTCTTCGGCGCTCAGATATTTTTCGGCGACCGCCTTCAGCCATTCTTCGGGTACGTCGACCGGGTTCTGGCCATAATCGGTCAGGATGCCCTTGAAGACCTTGTTGAACACCTGGTCGAAACGGTCGAGCAGGCCCTCATCCTTCACATAGATGGCGCGGCTCAGATAATAGAATTGCTCGGGGCTGCGGTCGATGACCTCACGGTCGAGCGCCTCCAGCAGCATCAGATGCTCTTTCAGGCTGGCAGGAATGCCCGCGGCGCGAAGTTCGTCGAGAAAGCCCAGAAGCATGGCAAAGACCTATCGCGTCGGCGCGGCCGGCGCAATCACTTTACGTTTACGGAAACTCGTGCCGCGACGGCAACGGGTTCGGATTGGCGGCAAGCGACCGGAAGCGGACCTTCCGATTTTGGTCACCCTGAACTTGTTTCAGGGTCCATGGCCTGCCGTTTCCTTCGCCGCAGCGCTAGACGAGAGCTCAGGCCATGGATGCTGAAACAAGTTCAGCATGACGAGGTTTCAAGGCAGCTTCCCACCCCTAAGTCGACATCCCGCCGGCCGATTTTTTGCTGTCCTACTTTATCCGCGCACGATAGCGTTGCACCATGTGCTCGTCCGCATCCCGTTTCCCGCACGCTGCACCCGCACGGACCGGTCGAATACCGCTTGCGGCCATCGGCGCGAAACCAGGGGGGCACGTGGCGTGACCCTTGTGAACTTTGGAATGGAAATGCGCCACGCGGCGGATGCGATTTCGACGAACTATGGAGAGGGGCGATGAGAGGCGATAACGATCAGCTGGCGTCCTTCTGGATGCCTTTCACCGCAAACCGGTCGTACAAGGCGAACCCCCGCCAGCTCGTCTCGGCCAGCGGCATATATTATCGGTCGGCCGACGGTCGCCGCATTCTGGACGGCACCGCGGGCCTTTGGTGCTGCAACGCGGGGCATTGCCGGCCCGAGATCGCCGAGGCGATCGCGAAGACCGCGACGACGCTCGATTTTGCGCCCACCTTCCAGCTGGGTCATCCGCTTCCCTTCGAACTCGCCCAGCGGCTCGCGGCGCTGATGCCTGCCGGGCTCGACCGCATTTTCTTCACCAACAGCGGCTCGGAATCGGTCGATACCGCGCTCAAGATCGCGCTCGCCGTTCAGCGGGCCAAGGGGCAGGGGACGCGCACCCGGCTGATCGGGCGCGAGCGCGGCTATCATGGCGTCGGCTTCGGCGGGATCAGCGTTGGCGGGATCGTCGGCAACCGCCGGACCTGGCAGGGCCTTCCCGGCACCGATCATCTTCGCCACACGCACGACCTGGCGCGCAACGCCTTCACGCGCGGCTTTCCGCAGCATGGCGCCGAACTCGCCGACGATCTCCAACGCCTCGTCGACCTGCATGGCGCCGAGACGATCGCGGCGGTGATCGTCGAGCCGATGGCGGGATCGACCGGCGTGCTCGTGCCGCCGGTGGGCTATCTCCAGCGGCTGCGCGACATTTGCGACAGGCACGGCATCATCCTGATCTTCGACGAGGTGATCACCGCCTTCGGCCGCGTCGGCGGCGCCACCGCGGCGGGGCAATGGGGCGTCACGCCCGACATCATCACCATGGCGAAGGGCCTCACCAACGCCGCGGTGCCAATGGGCGCGGTCGCGGTAAAACGCGAGCTGCACGATGCGGTGATCGAGAGCGTGGCGGGCGGGATCGAACTGGCCCACGGCTACACCTATTCGGGCCACCCGCTCGCGAGTGCGGCCGGACTCGCGACGCTCGACCTCTACGCGCGTGAGGGGCTGTTCGATCGCGCGAACGAACTCGCCGACTATTGGGAGGATGCGGCCCACAGCCTGAAGGGCGTGCGCCATGTCATCGACATTCGCACGACGGGCCTTGTCGCGGGGATCGAACTCGAACCGCGTCCGGGCGCGCCGACCGCGCGCGCGATGGAACTGTTCCACGCCTGTTTCGACAACGGCCTGCTCGTCCGCGCGACCGGCGACATCATCGCGCTTTCGCCGCCGCTGATCGTCGAGAAGGACCAGATCGACGAGATGTTCGGAAAGATCGCCGACCTGCTGGACACGATCGACTGAAGTGACCGCATTTTTGCCACGGCGTGCAGAATGTCCACGATGGCTGTTCCGAAACGGGACAAGTGAAACATGGCCAACAGGGCAAAAATGGACTAGGGGGCCGCCAGCGCCGACCTCGGCGAATCCTCCAGATTAACAGGTCTTTACAGTGTCTTTTGCTCTTCGCTCTCTCGCTTCCACGGCCGTGGTCGCGGTATCGCTCGCGGCGTTGCCCGTTCTCGCCCAGTCGGCCTCGCCGGTCATCGGAATCGACGCGCTCAAGGAGTGGAATCTCGTCGTTCTGGGCAATCTCGAATCCTCGTCAGAGGTCGAGGGGCGGACGTTCGTCGGCGGCAATCTTTCGGGCAATTCGTCGAACTATAATATTCGCGGCGGCACACCGTCGACCAACGGGCAGCCGGGTCTGACCGTCGTCGGCGATGTCACCGGCGGGCACAAGAATCTCAACAACGGATCGGGCGCGGTCGTCGGCGGCAACGTCAGCAGCGGCTTCAACCTCAACGGCGCGCCGCAAACGGTGAAGGTCGGCGGGACGATCAGCAATACCAACGTCAACCAGAACACCGTCGTCTCGAACCTCGCCACGTCGAACCCGGCGTTCACCATCCAGCTCCAGCAGCAGAAGACCCAACTCGCCGACAGCATGGGCAGCCTGTCGTTCGCGATGGGGACGCTCGCGACGAACAGCCAGTTCAGCGTGCAGGGCAATCGCGGCATCTTCACCGCGCAGCCCGATGCGAAGGGCATGGCGGTGTTCAATATCACTTCCGCCGACCTCGACAGGATCGGCGAGATCCAGTTCAACCTGAACGGCGCCGACACCGCGATCGTCAACGTCAGCGGCCGCTCGATCAACCTCAACGACAATTTCCTCGGTGGCACGAACAATCTGGGCGAGCATGTCATCTGGAATTTTCCCGATGCGGAGCAATTGACGCTGACGACGGCGTGGGGCGGGTCGGTGCTGGCGCCGCTCGCCGATGCCGAGACGCGCAATTACATTCAGGGATCGGGCGTGTTCGGCAATCTCAAGCAGAATGGCGAGATGCACGTCGGCACCTACAAGGGCAGCTATTCGCCGCCGCCCTCCGGTGGATCGTCGTCCGGCGGTTCCTCGTCGGGCGGCGGATCGAGTTCGGGCGGCAGCGATCCCGTGCCGGTGCCCGAGCCGGGCATGGTCGGCCCGTTCGGGCTGAGCGTCGCGGGGCTCATCTATCTGCGCCGTCGCCGCGCGCGACGCGACGCCGGCGAATAAGGTCGCTCAGACCTCTCCGCTGAGCGGGAAGGTGACCGAGACGCGGGTGCCCTTGCCCAACTCGCTTGCGATATCGAGCTGGCCCCGATGTCGCTCGCTGATGTGCTTGACGATAGCGAGGCCCAGGCCGGTCCCCCCGACCGAGCGGCTGCGCGCCTCGTCGACGCGATAGAAACGTTCGGTCAGGCGCGGCAGATGGTCGGGCGCGATGCCGTCGCCTTCGTCGCTGACGGACAAGCGCACCCGCTTGCCCTCGCGGACCAGTTCAATCGTCACCGGCGTCCCGGGCCGCCCGTATTTCATCGCGTTCGAGACGATGTTGTGCGCGAGCTGGCCGAGCTGCGCCTCGTCGCCCAGCACCGGCTGGCGGGCATCGTCGATCCGCGAAACGATGTCTTTCGGCCGGGAATCCTCGCTATCGCGCAGTTGGCCGATTGTCCTCCGCACGATCGCCGAGAGGTCGACCGGCGTCGTCGGGCGACGGAACCGGTCCGCCTCGACACGCGAGATCGACAGCAGGTCGATGACCAGCTGCTGCATTCGCCGCGCCTCGCGTTCGATGATCGACAGGAAGCGGTTGCGGGTCGACAAATCCGTGTCGCCGTCGATGTCCTGCAGCGTCTCGACATAGCCGAGGATCGCGGCGAGCGGGGTACGGAGTTCATGGCTTGCATTGGCCACGAAATCGGAGCGCATCCGGTCGGCGGCGTCGATCGCCGACCGGTCGGACAGGAAGATGATCCGGTCGCCCCCCGAAAGCGCCGCGATTCGCATCGTCCAATGCTGGCCCGGGCGCGGAAAATCGACGAGATTGAGTGTCTCGACCGCCCCGCCGTCGTGCGCCTGCGACAGCCATTCGGTCGCAGCCGGGTGACGAATCGCGGTTCGAATGTCGGCGCCGACGATATGGCGGCCGAGCAGCCTGACCGCAGCATCGTTGGCGATCGTGACGATATTCTCGGCGGTGCCGATCAGGGGCTCCTTCTCCTGATCCACCCATCGGGCAAAATCGGGATGGCGGAGCAGCGAGACGGGGGGCGCGTCGGGCGGCATGACAGGCCCATTGTCGGCGGCGACGATGGCGACGGGAGCAGTCGCGCCATAGACCGTCCCGGCCCCGATAACTCCCGCAAGCGCGACGATCGCAATCGACAGCGCATCGCCGTCTGCCAGCGCGGCGAATATGATCGCGATGACGATCAGCGTCAGCGCGACGGCAAGACTCGACAGGCGATCGAACATCGACTGCGGCCTCGCACGAAGCGGCGCTCGCGCGCAAGGATGTTCGGGGCGATTACCTTTTTCCCCGGCGATGTCTCAAAGCGGGATGGCCCGCGGGGGCGGCAACGTCTGCGCTTTTCCTCGTCGCATCATTGGGTTATGCGCGGTTCATGGAAAATAGCGACATTCCGTCCGAAATCTCCGGTTCCGCCGACGACGCCGTTCCCTCGCGGCGACGCATGCTCGCGCTCGGAGCCGTTGGCGTTTCGGCGGCGCTGACGATCCGACCGGCCTTTGCACAGACCGCCGTTTCGGTCATGAACTGCCAGATTCCGGTGCCGGGCCCGTCGGGCGCCGGTCAATATATCGACGCCGCGGGCAAGCTGGTGCCCGCCGGAACCAAGGGCGCATTTCCGGGGTCTCCGCGCCCTTTCACCGGCGAAGAGGTCAAGCGCGCATTCCGCGGCCAGACGCTGCCGGGTGCCACCTACAACCAGTCGCAGGCCTATCTCCAATATATCCGGCGCTTGCAGGCAGGGCAGAGCGGCTTTACCTGTTTCGCATCGATCCAGATGCCGCGCTGACCGTCCCTTCGCGGCGGTGGTGCGTCGGCATCGCTGCACGAAGGGATGAATGTGAAACTTGCTTCGCTCAAAGCCGGTCGCGACGGGCGGCTGATCGTCGTTTCGGACGATCTCGCGTGGTATGCCGACGCCTCGGCGATCGTGCCGACGATGCAGGCGGCGCTCGACAATTGGGCCTATGCCGCGCCGCGGCTGGCCGCACTGGCCGAGGATCTCAACCATGACGCGATTCCGAAGGAGCGCTTTCACGAACGCGACGCGGCCTCGCCGTTGCCGCGCGCCTATCAATGGGCCGACGGCAGCGCCTATGTGAACCATGTCGCCCTGGTGCGGCAGGCGCGCGGCGCCGAAATGCCGGAAAGTTTCTGGCACGATCCGCTGATGTATCAGGGCGGCAGCGACGCCTTTCTGGCGCCGCGCGACCCGATTCCGCTCGGCGATCCCGCTTGGGGTTGCGATATGGAGGCCGAGGTGGTCGTCGTTACCGGCGACGTGCCCGCGGGGATCGACGCAGTTGCGGCGCGCGACCATATCCTCCTGGTCGGACTCACGAACGACGTGTCGCTCCGCGGCCTGATTCCGTCCGAACTCGCCAAGGGATTCGGCTTTTTCCAGTCGAAGCCATCGAGTGCGATGTCGCCGGTGTTCGTGACGCCCGACGCGCTCGGAGCGCGCTGGACGGATGGCAAGCTGCACGGAACCTTGTGCGTCGACCTCAATGGCCAGCCGCTCGGTCGCGCCGATGCCGGCGTCGATATGACCTTCGACTTTGGCCAGCTGATCGCGCACGCCGCCAAGACGCGCAATCTGGGCGCGGGCACGATCATCGGATCGGGTACGGTCTCGAACCGCGATGCCGGGGGAGGACCGGGCAAACCGATCGCCGACGGCGGGCTCGGATACAGCTGCCTGGCGGAAGTACGCACCGTCGAAACCATCCTGCAGGGCGAGGCGAAGACACCGTTCATGCAAAAAGGCGATACGGTCCGCATCTGGATGGACGACGAGCGGCATCACAGCATTTTCGGCGCGATTGAACAAACGGTCGCCTGAAAAAAAAGGGGCGGGATATTCCCCGCCCCTTTCCAAAGTAGAGTTGCCCGCTGCGTCAGCCGTTGCCGCCGAAGCCGCCACCGGACATGGCATCGCTGAGCGAGCAGGCCGCCGGGCCGAGAATGACGACGAACAGCACCGGCAAGATGAACAGGATCAGCGGCACGGTCATGATAGCGGGCAGGCGCGCGGCCTTTTCCTCGGCCCGCATCATGCGTTCGTTGCGGAATTCGGCTGACAGGACGCGCAGCGCGCTCGCGAGCGGCGTACCATATTTCTCGGTCTGGACCATCGTTGTCACGACGCCCTTCACCGATTCGAGATTGACGCGATAGGCCAGATTTTCAAACGCTTGGCGACGCTCACTCAGGAAGCCGAGCTCGATGGAGGTCAGCGCGAATTCCTCGCCCAGTTCGGGATAGGCGCGGCCCAGTTCCTTGGCGACGCGCGAGAAGGCAGCGTCGACGGTCAGACCCGCTTCGGCACAGATTACGAGAAGATCGAGCGCGTCGGGCAGGCCCTTGCGGATCGCGTCGGTGCGCTTCTGTCGCTTGTTATTCACGAACAGATCGGGGGCCTTGTAGCCCAGATCCAGCGCGGCCATGGTAAAGCCCGCGCGCTTGAACGGCGTCATGTCGGGCCACGTATCGGCCCAGTAGATCAGAAAGACGGCGATACCGCCAAAAACGATCGGCAGCACCAGACGGCCGAAGATGACGGTCACCGCAAGGTCCTTGGACCGGATGCCGGCCTGCGCCAGCTTCTGCTGGACGTCGAGAATCTGCGTCTCCTGCAGAACCTGCAGCCGGGCCAGGAAGGTTCGCATCTTGTCCGCGGTCTGGTTCTTGCGGACCAGCTTTGCGCGTCGTTTCGCGGTCGAGGCGGTGATGCCGGCCTTGAGCTGCTCGCGGCGCTCGTTCAGCGCCTTGACGCGCTTCGCCATCGGGTTCCGCACGGTCAGCGCCCCGTAGATCGCAAAAAGGACAGCGCCGACGCCGACCGCCGCCAGCATTGTCGCGGCCCAGATCACGTCGATCCCCATGACGGTCGGCCCCTGCTGGGCTCCCGAAAAGGCGGTAAGAAGAAGATTGCTATTCATCGTCCGCCCTCAGATTTCGAAGCTGATCATTTTTTTCATGATAAAGGCACCGATGCTCATCCAGATGAGCCCGCCGATACCCGCGATCATCAGGCGCTGCTGTGTGAAGAAGCCAGCCAGATATTCAGGGTTCATCGTCCACACGACGCCGAAGACGAAGAAGGGCAGGGCGCCGACGATATAGGCGGATGCCTTTGCTTCCGACGACATCGCCCTGATCTTCAGCTTCATCTGCGCGCGCTTGCGCAGCACGTCGGACAGGTTGGCGAGCGTTTCGGCCAGGTTGCCGCCGGTTTCGCGCTGGATTGCGATTGTAATGCAGAAAAATTTGAATTCGGCGGTGTCGAGCATCTCTGCCGATTCCTGCAATGCGCCTTCCATCGTGTTGCCGATCCGGATGCGTTCGACGACGCTCTTGAATTCCTCGCCCACCGGTCCCGGCAATTCCTGACTGACGACCTGGAAGGTCTCGGTGACCGGAAGACCCGATTTAAGGCCGCGGACCAGCAGGTCGATCGCATCGGGAAAGCGCGTGTTGAACGCCGCCACCCGCTTCGTGATAAGCCGCCCGACATAGGCGTGAGGCAGGCCGATACCGGCCATCGCGCCGGCAAGCGCGGCAAGCAGGAACGGAGTGCGAAGAACGAGCAGCGCGCCGGTCACGACGACGAACAGGCCCATGCACCAGAACATATATTGGGAAACGTGCCAGTTCTTCCCGGTACGGCGCAGCCGCTTTTCCATCAGTTCGCGGCGCGGCATCAGATTGGAAAGGCTGCCGCCGCGACCGCTTCCCGACTGGATCGTCTTTCGCATCTGGGCGGCGACGACGGCCTCTGTCGACGCGGCGTGGCGATCGCGGACCGACGCCAGCCGGCGGCTCTTTGCCTTTCCCGCGCGCGGGCCGGCGAAGGCGAGGACCAGCATCGACAGCGCCACCACGGCGGCGAAGACGGTCAGGATCGTTGGCAGGTTCAGGTTCATGATGGCCCTTTGTCGGCTTCCTGCTTGGAAGGCCGCGGCGACCCGCATAGCCGGGTTGCCGCAGCTTCCTTATTTTGCGCCTTTTTTGGCGACCAGCGTTCCAAGGCCGCCCAATTTGCCGAGCAGCGAGCCGCCGTTCGGCTTCTTGCCGGCAATTGCCGCATTTTCGGCGCTTTCATCGGCGCCATCGACGATGATGCGCATGAGGCTCGACCAGATTTGCGATGCCTTTGTTCCCTTGCACAGCTCGGCGTAGGATTTGCCCAGCTTCGCGGCCTGGCTGACCAGCTTGGGGTCGAAGGGAATGGTGATGTCGATCGCACGCTCGATCGAGGATTCGAATTCCTTGCGCGACAGTTCGCCCACGGCGCTCTGGAATTTGTTCGCGACCAGAACCACCCGGGCGCCGGGCACATTCTGCTTGAACCATGACAGGAGGCGGATCGTGTCGCGCGCGCCTGCCAGGGTGACGTCGCTGACGAGCACGACCGTTCCTGCTTCCTGCATCAAATGCGGGAAGGGGATCAGGACATGGCGCGGGATATCGACGATCGTCATTTCGAAGGCGTTGCGCAGTTCCTCTTCCAGTTGGAAGAAGGCCGAACCATCGGTCATCACCGGCTGATGGATCGGCGCCTCGGCCGACAGCAGGCTCAGCTTGTCCGATGCGCGCACCATCGCGCGTTCGATGAACAGGCCGTCGATGCGGCTGGGATTGTCGATTGCGTCGATCAGACCTCGGCCCGGCTCGAGATCGAGCGTCAGCGCGCCCGTTCCGAAGTGGACGTCCAGATCGAGCAGCGCGGTCTGCCGCTGGCCCTGTTCGCTCATCACCCAGGCGAGCGACGTCGACACCAGCGAGGCGCCCACGCCGCCGCGGACGCCAACGACGGCCATCATGTGATGCGGCTTGTCGTCGTGCATATCGGCATGTTTCGGCGCCGAGAGCATGGCCTGCGCCATGGTGAAGCTTTCGCGTACCTGATCAAGCGACAGCGGTTTCAGAAGATAGTCCTGAATGCCGCTCGACAGAAGATCGCGATACAGGCGCACGTCGTTGACCTGTCCCGCCGCGATAACGACGGTACCGGGTTCGCACACTTCCGCCAACGCGTTGATGTCGTTGATCGGGTCGCCCGATTCCGACATGTCGACGAACAGGATGTTCGGGCTTGCCGACACCGAAAGCGACTGGACGGCATTGCGCAGACCGCCCTTGTTGCACTTTTCGATCGGCCAGCCCATGTCGGCGGCGGCGACGCGGATCAGCTCCAGCGTATCGTCGTCGCAGACGAAGGCGTTGAAGGGATCACGCAGCCCGGTTGCTTTGAAAGGGGCGTTCACTGGCTGCCTCCGTTGCTGTTGCTGGTCGAGACCTCCTTGAGGCCATTGACGCCGGTCTGCGGTTTCTCGCGATAGGTTTTGATCGCGCGCGTGCCCGCGGCGGGATCGCTGGCCCGGTTGCTCGAACCCCTGATCAGGTCGTTGGGATCGGCCACCATCGCCGCGAGATTGCTGTTGGTCGCGCAGCCATAATTCGACGAGGTCGCGTTATTCGGGTTGATCGACGACTTGCTCGACCAGTCCGGACAGGACGGGACCGACGCAGAAGCGCGGGTCACGACGACGCGGATATGGCCATCCGGAACCGCGCCGGTGGTCACCGGAGCGTCGGGGCTGACCAGCAGTCCGCGCCGTTCGATCAGCGCGCGGACCGTCGCCTGCGCTTCGCTGGCGCCATAGACCGACGGGTCCTCGATCGCGACGCGGTCGCCGTAGCGGACGCCCATGGCGTCGAGCCAGCCCTGAAGGCGCCCCTGTTCGCTCGGCACCACCTCGCCGCTGCCGGCGGCGACGTCGAACTGATAGATGGTGTTACGAACCACCGGCTGATGGATGGATTCCAGGCTGCGGTTGCTGTTCGCGGCTCCGGTGCATCCCGCAAGCGATGTTGCCAGCGCCAGGGCGGTCCAAGTTGCGATTTTTTTCATCACTCAAGCTCCTGAAAACCAGCGCGTCATTTCTTCAGGCTGAAGCCGGGGGCGGCGTCGCTGCCTCCGCCGTTCGGCCGGTCGGCATCGCCGATCGTCGTTTCAAGCCGCGGTTTGGGACGATCGCCGCCGGTCACGCCGTCGTTGTTCTGGTTGAGCAACAGGCGATTGAGGTCGTTCGCGTCGCGATAGGCATCGGTCGGCAGCTTGATGTCGTTCGCCGAAACCGGCTGGACCAGATAAGGGGTTACAACAATGACCAGTTCGGTCTCGCCGCGCCGGAAACTGTCCGATTTGAACAGCGAGCCGAGGATCGGAACGTCGCCGAGACCCGGGATCTTGTCGATCGCGCCGATCGAACGATTGTTCATCAGGCCGGCGATCATGAAGCTTTCGCCCGATCCCAGCTCGACGGTCGTTTCCGTGCGCCGCACGGTGAGCGCCGGGACCTGGAAGCCGTCCATCTCGATCGCGCCTTCGGTCGAAAGCTCCGACACCTCGGGGCGGACGCGCAGACTGATGCGCCCGTTCGACAGCACCGTCGGCGTATAGGCCAGGCTGACACCATATTTGCGATATTCGATCGTCGTGCCCGCGAAGTTGCCCGGGATCGGGACCGGGAATTCACCGCCCGCGAGGAAGTCGGCGGTTTCGCCGGACATCGCGGTCAGGTTCGGCTGAGCCAGCGTCGCCACCATGCCCGATCGCTCGCCAAGATCGAGCGAGGCGATCAGGTCGAGGCCGAACAGGCGGCCGGCGGCTGCCAGGCTGTTCACGCCGCTGGGCGTGTCGACCGTATAGGTCGTCGAACCGTCGGGGTTGCGGACGATCGTCCCCGCCTTGCGACCGCGGAACACGCCGCCCAGGAACCCGCCGGTGCGGTCCTGCGTCAGCAGATTACCGCTCATCTCCTTGACGAGCGAACGGTTCACCTCGGCAATGCGGACCTGCAGATTGACCTGCAGCGGCGTCGCGGTGCGAAGGCGCGAGAGGACCTTGGTCTGCTCGCCGACAAAGGCCTGAACCAGCCGTTCGGCCTCGGCGGCGTCGTCGGGCGATGCCACCGTGCCGGTCAGCAGCACAAAGCCGTTCATCGTGTTCGAGACGATCTTTGCGTCGGGCATCGCCAGCGTCAGCATCTGGTCGATCGTTTCGATATTGTTGCCGACGCGGGCGACGGTCGAATAGACCACCCGGCCGCTGGCATCGGTTGCATAGATGCTTGTTTCGCCCGCGGCCTTGCCGAACACATAGAGCTGACGGCTCGACCGGACCTGGACATCCGCAACCTTGTCGTCGGCAACGAAGATGTCGGTCATCGGGGCCGACAGGCTGACCAGCCGGCCGCGTCCGACCGAAAGGTCGATGCTGCTGCTGGCATTCTGTGTTGCCTGGGCCGAAGCCTGCTGGCTCGGAGCCGAAACGAGGGTCGCCGCGACGAGGCCGATGGCCAGGGTACGGGCGATTATCGTCGCCTTGAAGTGAAGTTTGCTGGTCATCTTACTTACCCCCAACCGGAACTTCGGTCACTGTGCCGCCGCGCGTCACCCGGACCACCGGACCCCGGGGCACGGGCGCACCCATGCTCACCGGCGACCCGCCGCCATTCATGCCCTGCTGCTGCAACTGCTGGCGCGGCGCCGACACGCGGCCGCTCACCGGAACCCAGAAGCGCGACACGTCGCCGCCCGTCGTTGCCGACCCCTTGCTCGCGGTCGGGCGCGCAGCGGCTTCGGCAAGCATTTTCTTCTCGGCAGCGGTGCCCCCGCCGGCCGGAACATTGATTTCGCCCGATGCGATCGCAGCCTCAAGATCGCCCGTGCTTTCGGCGAGCGGGCGGAGCGCGAGCGACAATTTGCCCATATCCTGCGCAACCGCGATCTTCTCGGCGATCTCGGGCGTCGCCTCGAGCGTTACCGAGCCGAAGGTGCGCACCGGCGTCTTGCCGGTCTCATCCTCGGCGTCGTAGCGCTGGTCGGTCGCCAGGACGCGGACGTTGCGGACGATCGTCTCGGCCGTGAACAACTCGTCGTCGGGATAGGAACTGCCTTCCTTGACCTTGATCTGCTGCGCCAGGACAACATCGACGCGGTCGCCCGGAAAGACAAACCCGGCGACGCCCTGTTCCTGCGAGACTTTGACCGTCACGGCGCGCATGCCCGGGCCAAGCGCCGCGGCGAGGAAGCCACGGTCGTCGGGATGGACGAGCGCCCCCTGGGTCAGCGGCTGGCCGGCGGTGATCGGATAGCGGACGACGGTACCGACCAGCGTCTGGACGTCCGTCTTGTCCTTAAGGAAATAGGCCTTTTCGACCAGTTCTTTCGGCCACGGCTGAAAGCGGAAGCTGTCGGGTCCGATGATCGTACCCGACGGCAGCTGCCGGGTGGCGACAAGGATCATGGGGCCGTTGATGTCCGGCGCGGCCGCAGCGCGAGCCTCGGGCGCCGGAGCGCCGCGCATCATCTGGTTGACCCCGAACGCCGAGCCGATGGCAATCACCAGCGCGCCGACGATCAGCATTATCTTTCGCGTATCCACGATTTTCGCCTCCTACGCCAACCAGAGGTGGTGGCGCTTGCCCTCAGCCCAATGCGATAGACTGAAAGTGGTTAAGATATTGTTGGTGAAGCGCCCACAGCCCGGCAATCGCGATCGCGACTCCATACGGAACCTCTATCGCCTTGTCGGAAGGGCGGATTTTGGAATGGATCAGCATGATCGCCGACAGGATTCCGCCTGCAATCGCCATGACGGCCAGCATCGGAACGAACAGTGGCAGCGGGATCCACAGCATGACCGCGCCGATCATCTTCACGTCGCCGCCACCCATCGCGCCGATGGCGAACAGCCCCGCGAAGAGCAGAAAGACGCCGAAGGCCGCCGCGAGCTGCAAGGGAATATCGGGCCACATCGACCAGCCGGCGGCGATCCAGAAGGGGATTGCCAGCAGGGCAATCGTCGCGTTGAGCCCGTTCGAGATGGTGCGCGACCGCAGGTCGCTGATCGCCGCGGCGACCATCAACACACCTAACAGGGCCATCAGGCCAACGGAGATAGAGCCGCTTTGCATCGGCTTTCCTCTACGCAATATGGCTTACCAAAGAGTAACCATGTTGCGGTGGGTTACCCGGTGTGACGGGTTGCATTCCGGTGGGTAGCCGATATGCGGCGGCGCATGAACGACGCGCCGCCTTCCTCGGCCCCATCCTCGACCGACGTGCTGATCGTCGGCGCGGGCATCGCGGGCGCCAGCCTGGCGGCCGCGCTGGCGCCGCATCGCCGCGTGCTGCTGATCGAGGCAGAGGATGCTCCCGGCTATCATGCGACGGGGCGGTCGGCTGCCTTCTGGCACGAAACCTATGGCGGGGCCGGTGTGCAACCGCTGTCGATCGCTTCGTTCGGCCTGCTCGACCATCCGCCTCGCGACTTCTCGGACCGGGGCTTCCTCTCTGCGCGCACCGCCCTCAATATCGGACGACGCGAGGACGCCGCCGCCGTTGATGCGTTTACGGCCCGCTTCGCGGCGCAAGGCGTGCCGATCGAGCGGCTGTCGGGCCCCGCGATCGAACGTCTTGTTCCGGGTATACGGCCCGAGTGGAGCGAAGCGGCCTTTGAACCCGCATGCAGCGATATCGACGTCGCCGCGCTGCACGCCGCCTATCTGCGCGCAGCAATGCGGGGCGGCGCGACCCTTGCGACGCGCGCGCGGCTAGACGGCGCGCGGCGAACCGCGTCGGGCTGGGAGGTCCGGCTGGACAGCGGGACGATCCATGCCGACCTCATCGTCAACGCTGCGGGGGCATGGGCCGACCGCGTTGCCGAGGCGTGCGGAGCAGCGCCGCTCGGTATCCAGCCCTATCGTCGCACGGTGGTGCAGCTTCGGCTTGGCGTTCCCGTTCCCGCGAGCCTGCCGCTCGTCGTCCATCTCGGCGGCGATTTCTATTTCAAGGGAGAGAGCGAGGGGCGCATCTGGTTGACTCCGCATGACGAGACGCCCTCGGAGCCCTGCGACGCGGCGCCCGACGAAATCGACGTCGCGGTCGCGATCGACCGGTTACAGCAAGTCGTCGACTGGCCCGTCGCCGCGGTCGAGCGCAAATGGGCCGGGCTGCGAAGCTTTGCGCCCGACCGGTTGCCCGTATTCGGCGCCGATCCGCAGCAGCCGGGCTTCGTCTGGTGCGCGGGGCAGGGCGGTTTCGGAATTCAGACCTCGCCGGCGATCGCCGCACTGCTGGCGGCAGAGCTTGGCGCGCCCGTGCCGGGCGGTGCGATCGGTGCGATCGACGCTGCACCCTTTGCGCCGTCGCGCTTTTCCGGATCGATCTAGCCGCTTGCGCGGTGGAACGGGTAGATTACCATAAGTCGGCTGCGCCACCCCCGGCGCGGTCCGACCTGTGGAGGATGGCATGGCCCATTATTTCGAGATCAAGAAGAACAAGAAGGGCGAATTTGTCGCCTATTTCAAATATAACAGCGAGCCGATCTTCTGGACCGAGGGCTATGCGAGCAAAGCTTCGGCCAAGAACGCCATCGAGTCGATCCTCAAGAACGGACCGGGCGCCGAAGTTCGCGAAGCCGAATGACGAAGCGCGCGCGGGCGTTCAACGCGCCCGCGCCACTTCGATTGCAGCGTCGCTCGCCAGCTTGTCGGCAATCTCGTTGTCGCCATGCCCGGCATGGCCCTTGACCCACAGCCATTCGATTGTGTGCCGCTTCGCTTCGGCGACCAGCCGTTGCCACAGGTCGGCGTTAGCGACCGGCTTTTTGGCGGCGGTTTTCCAGCCGTTCTTCTGCCAGCCATGGACCCATTTGGTGATGCCGTCGCGGACATAGACGCTGTCGGTCGACAGTTCGACGTTGCACGGTCGTTTCAGCGCCGCCAGCGCCTCGATCGCCGCCATCAATTCCATGCGGTTGTTCGTCGTGTCGGGTTCCCCCCCCGAGAGCGTTTTCACCACATCGCCCCAGCGCAGTACCGCGCCCCATCCGCCTGGGCCGGGGTTCCCCTTGCACGCCCCGTCGGTCGCGACGATCACGGTCCGTGCCCCGGTCATGCGGCGGTGAACAGGCTGGCCGCATCGTCCGCCCGGTAACGGCGCAGCCGATTGAGAAACGGCGCCGGATCCTTGCGGGTGACGAGCGCGTCGGGGGGCGTATGCACCCAGTCGTGCGCGCGGGTGAGCAGAAAGCGGAGCGATGCGCCGCGCGCGAGCAGCGGCAGCGCCGCGATCTCTTCTGGCGACAGTGCGATCTCGCGTGCGTATCCCCGCATCAGCGCGTGGGCGCGATCGGCGTCGCAGCGGCTGCCATCGGTCGAAAAGGCCCAGGAGGCATGGGTGACCGCGACGTCATAAGCGCGGTAGTCGGTCGCGGCGAAATAGAAGTCGATGAGCCCGGTCACCGTGTCGCCGAGCATCAACACATTGTCGGGAAACAGGTCGGCATGAACGACGTGCGCCGGCAGGCCTGCCGGCCAGTTTGCATCGAGATAGGCCAGTTCCTCATCGACGATCGCCTGCAACCCGGGAATGACCGCGTCGAAATCCCCGGTCGTATCGGCGATGTCGTGCCAATGGCGATGCCCCATGCTGTTTTCGCGCACGCCGGAAAAATCGGCGACGGCGCGGTGCATCGCGCCCAGCGCGGCGCCGGCGGCCTCGCACTGGCTGGATGTCGGTTTCGTCAGCGAGATACCCGGCAAGAACTGGATGATGCACGCGGCGCGGCCCGCGATCTGCTGGATCGCGGCGCCGTCGCGATCGCGGATCATTGCCGGCACGGGGCAACCCCGGCTGGCGAGATGACCGAGCAGATCGACGAAGAAGGGCAGGTCGCCTACCTGAACCCGCTTTTCATAAAGCGTCAGGATGAAGCGACCACGGCTTGTCTCGAGCAGAAAATTGCTGTTTTCGACCCCCTCGGCAATCCCCTTGCACGAGATCACGGTTCCAATGTCGTAACGGGCGACGAGCCCGGCGAGGTCGTCGGGGTCGACGTGCGTATAAACGGCCATCAGAGGGTCGCCGGTTCCAGCCCGCGCGGGAGCTTGAAGATCATATGCTCTTCGGCGGTCACCACGACTTCCTCGACGATCCGCCTGTGCGTTGCCACCGCGTCGATCACTTCGCGAACGAGCGTCTCGGGCGCGCTCGCGCCGGCGGTGATACCGAGAGTGCCGATGCCGGACAGCCATGCCGGATCGACATCGGTTCCCCGCTGGACCAGATTCGCCGGCGTGCCGAGCCGCTCGGCCACTTCGACCAGCCGCAGACTGTTCGAGCTGTTCGGCGCGCCGATAACAATCATCCGGTCGCAGCGACCGGCAATCGCCTTTACCGCATCCTGCCGGTTCGATGTCGCGTAGCAGATATCCTCGCCACGCGGGCCGACGATCGACGGAAACCGGTGCTGCAAGGCGGCGATAATGTCGCGCGTGTCGTCGACGGAGAGAGTCGTCTGCGTCAGGAAAGACAGCATGTCGGGATCGGACGGCGTGAGCGTCGCGACATCGTCGACCGATTCGACCAACGTCATCGCGCCTTCGGGCAGCTGGCCGAGCGTTCCGATCACTTCGGGATGCCCTGCATGGCCGATGAAGACGATATGGCGTCCCGCCTCGTGAGCGCGCTCCGCCTGGCGATGGACCTTCGACACCAGTGGACAGGTCGCATCGATATAGTCGAGCCCGCGGGCCTCGGCCTTGGCCGGAACGGCCTTGGGCACTCCGTGGGCGCTGAAGACGACGGGCACGCCGTCCGGCACCTGGTCGAGCGATTCGACGAAAATCGCCCCCTGTGCCTTGAGCGTCTCCACCACATACCGGTTATGAACGATTTCGTGGCGTACATAGACCGGCGCGCCGAAACGGATCAGCGCCAGCTCGACGATGCGGATCGCCCGGTCGACCCCCGCGCAAAAGCCGCGCGGTGCGGCGATCAAAACCGCGAGTTCCGCGCTTTCGTCGCCCTGTCGGTGCGCCATGGGATGGGGAGCATTCATGATGCGCGCGCTCTAGCGCAGCATAACTATCGCGGTAAAGCGCCTTCGTCCTGTTGCACCGCGTTCATCGCACCGATAAGAAGCGGCGCGCATGGTGTTCGGACGTGCGGTCCGAAGCACCCCGACGAATTGGCGCACGCGTTTTTGGAAAGCCCGATTTCTATGATGTTTTTGTCTTCCTCGCCCCGAAAGATCATCGCCATGCTGTGCGGAACCGCAGCGCTGGTGACGGCGGCCGGCTGCGCGAAGGACAATGACATCGACATCTCGGGCGGCGGCGCGGGCATTACCGCAACGCGTAGCACCTGTCCCGCGCTCGCGGTCCCGGCCTATACCGGCGACATCACGCTCTTTGATCCGGCGAGCAGCCGCGACGCGCGCGCGATCGACGTCGTCGCGACGATCACCAACCTGACCCCGCAGTGCAACGATCAGGGCGAGAAGGTCTATCAGCTAGCAAATTTCGACGTGATGGCGACCCGCCGCGACGCCGGACCGGCGCGCACGGTCACCTTGCCCTATTTCTCGACCGTCGTTCAGGGCGGCACCGCGGTCGTCGCGAAGCGCGTCGGCCAGGTCACGGTGACGTTTGCCGAGGGGCAGATCCGCGGCACGGGGCATGGCCAGGCGTCGGCCTATGTCGATCGCGCGGCAGCGACATTGCCGGCCGACATTCAGGAACGCATCACACGCCGCCGCAAGGCGGGCGATGAAGACGCGGCCATCGATCCGCTCAGCATTCCCGAGGTTCGCGCCGCGGTGCAGCGCGCGAGCTTCGAATTGCTTGTCGGATTCCAGCTGACGCAGGACCAGCTCGAATATAACGTCCGACGATAGGCTGTGCGGCGGCGCCAGCCGGCGTCGTTCGCTTTCCCGTTCGCCCTGCGACGCCGATCCGGGCGGCGCAGGGCTTTTCGCGTTGGCCGCTCTGCGTTAGGGCCGCCCCAAGTCCTTCCGACCCAGAAGTCCTTCCGACCCAAGATTAGGATCCGCCGTGACCCTGTTCAGCCGTTTCTCCGACCATATCAATGCCGCCCTCGACGCGCTCGTGGCGCGCGGGGCGCTCCCAGCCGACCTTGATCGCGGCGCGATCAGCGTCGAGCCGCCGCGCGATCCGTCGCACGGCGACGTCGCCACCAATGCCGCGATGGTGCTCGCCAAGCCCGCCGGGACCAACCCGCGCGCGCTCGCCGAACTGCTCGTGACCGAGCTCGGCGCGCTCGACGAGGTGACCGAAGCGACCGTCGCGGGTCCGGGCTTCATCAACCTCCGCCTCGCCGACGACAGCTGGCGCGACGAGCTGGCGCTGATCCACGCCGACGGCGGTGACTATGGCCGTTCGGCGATGGGGCAGGGGCGCCGCGTCAACGTCGAATATGTGTCGGCCAATCCGACCGGCCCGATGCACGTCGGCCATTGCCGCGGCGCCGTCGTCGGCGATGCGCTCGCCGCGCTGCTCGAATATGCGGGGCACGAGGTCATCCGCGAATATTATGTCAACGACGCGGGGGCGCAGGTCGACGTCCTCGCCCGCTCGGTCCACATGCGCTATCGCGAAGCCCTCGGCGAGGACATCGGCGCGATCCCCGAAGGGCTCTATCCCGGCGATTATCTGAAACCCGTCGGCGAAAAACTCGCCGCCGAATATGGCGACCGCTATGTCGGCACGCCCGAAAGCGCGTGGCTCGGCCTGTTCCGCGCCGAGGCGGTCAGCGCGATGATGGACATGATCCGCGCTGACCTCGCGAAGCTCGGCATCCATCACGACCTATTCTCGTCCGAGGCCGAATTGCAGGCCGAAGGCAAACCCGCCGCCGCCGAAAAATGGCTGCGCGAGCATGATCTCGTCTACGACGGCCAGCTCGAGGCGCCGAAGGGTGAGACACCCGAGGATTGGGAGCCCGTCGAACTGCCGCTGTTCCGCTCGACGCGGTTCGGTGACGATCAGGACCGCCCGATCAAGAAATCGGACGGCAGCTGGACCTATTTCGGCGCCGACCTCGCCTATCATTACCAGAAGAGCCAGAACGCCGACGAGCTGATCGACATCTGGGGCGCCGACCATGCCGGCACAGTCAAGCGGATCAAGGCCGCCGTCGCGGCGCTGACCGGCGGCAAGACCCGTTTCGACGTCAAGCTGGTGCAGATGGTCCGGTTGCTCAAGAATGGCGAGCCGTTCAAGATGTCGAAGCGCGCGGGCAATTTCGTCACGCTCGCCGATGTCGTCGACGAGGTTGGCAAGGACGCGGTGCGTTTCACCATGCTGACGCGCAAGGCCGACGCGCAGATGGATTTCGACTTCGCCAAGGTGGTCGAGGCATCGCGCGACAATCCGGTCTGGTATCTGCAATATGCCAATGCGCGGATTTCGCGGCTTCGCAAGAAGGCGGCCGACGCGGGAATCAGCTTGCCGGCGCCCGCCCCTGAACGGCTCGGCGCGCAGGAACTGGGGCTGGTAAAGCTGCTGGCGCAGTTCCCCCGGATTGTCGAGGCGGCGGCGTCGGCGCGCGAACCGCACCGGATCGCCTTCTTCCTCGCCGATGTCGCGGCGGCGTTCCATGCATGGTATAATCTGGGCAACGACGATCCGGGCGCGCGCATCGTCCTCGACAATGATCCCGAATTGACCGCGACGCGGCTTTATTTGGCCGACGGAATCGGGCAGGTTATCCGAAACGGGCTCCACCTGATGGGCGTGGAAGCCCTCGAGGAGATGAACTGATGGCGGGGAATGACGCGGATCAGAATGGCGTGAGCCAGAACGAGGGCGGTTTGGGTCTGGAAGGAGAAGACCGGCTGCCGTGGCTTGAGGCCGCGGACGGTTATGACGAGAGCGGCGAGGTGTCGCCGGTCCGCTTGCTGGTAATGGTGCTCGGCGGCTTGCTGCTGATCGGCGCGGTGCTCGGGGGGCTCTGGTGGCTCCAGAATGGCGGCGCGCGCGGGAAGGGCGAACTGATCGCGGCGCAAAAGGGGGATTACAAGGTCGCGCCGAAGACCGACGGCGCGAAGGCGTTCGAGGGCGAGGGCGATGCCAGCTTTGCCGCAACCGAAGGCGCCGAGCCCGCGGGCAAGGTCGACCCGACGCGGATGCCCGAGGAGCCTGCCGTGACTCCCGCCGAACGCGAAGCGGCGGCGCGGGCCGAGAAGGCCAAGGTGGACAGCGAAAAGGCCGCGGCCGCGAAGGCCGAGGCCGCGCGCATCGCCGCGGCGGACAAGGGCAAGCCCAAACCGGCCGCCATGTCGGTCAAGACGGCCGAACCCGATACGAAGAGCCAGACGCAGGGTGGCGCTTCGGCGGCGATCCAGCTTGGCGCGTTCAGCAGCGAAGCCGCCGCCGCAAAGGCGTGGACGAACCTGTCGAAGCGCTTTCCCTATCTCGCCGACCTCGGCAAGTCGGTCGCGCCCGTGAAGACCGGCGACAAGACCGTCTATCGCCTCCGCGCGTCGACCGGCACGGCGGCCAACGCCGCGTCGCTGTGCGGGAAATTGCGCGTTGCGGGTGAAAATTGCGTCGTCGTCCGCTGATTGGCCCGCTTGGCCGCACCGGACATTGGTTCGTTTACCGTCGCATGCCATGTTGTGGCATGAGGGGGCGCCGGCCTATGGAGGTTGACGCACGATGATACCCGCGATTTTCGGCCTTTCCGGCCTGACCCTGACCGACGACGAGCGCGCATTTTTCCGCGATAGCGACCCTGCGGGCTATATCCTGTTCGGTCGCAATATCGAGAACCGCGAGCAGCTGCGGCGCCTCACCGACGATTTGCGCAGCCTCGACGGGCGCGCCAATCTGCCGATCCTGATCGACCAGGAAGGCGGCCGTGTCGCGCGCATGAAGGCGCCCGAATGGCCCGATTTTCCGAGTGGCGCCGCCTTTGACGCGCTGTACGAGCGTGCGCCCGCCAGTGCGATCGAGGCGGCGCGGCTCAACGCGATGGCGCTTGCCGCGATGCTCGCCGAGGTCGGGATCACCGTCGATTGCCTGCCGCTGCTCGACGTGCGTCAGCCCGGCGCGAGCGACGTGATCGGCGACCGCGCACTGGGCAGCGAACCGATGCGCGTCGCGGCACTCGGCCGCGCGATTCTCAGCGGGCTTCAGGATGGCGGCGTGGTGGGCGTCATCAAACATATTCCCGGCCATGGCCGCGCGATGCTCGACACGCACGAGGCGCTGCCCACGGTGACCGCGTCCGATCACGATCTGCAAAGCGATCTCGCGCCCTTCGCGGCGCTGCGCGATGCGGCGATGGCGATGACCTGCCATGTCGTGTTCGACGCATGGGATGCGGATCGCCCCGCAACCCTGTCGCCGGTGGTGATCGACACGATCATCCGCCAGCGCGTCGGCTTCCACGGCCTCTTGATGACCGACGATCTCGATATGAAGGCGCTGTCGGGCGATGTGCCGTCGCGCGCGGCCGATGCGATCGCGGCGGGCTGCGACATTGCGCTCAACTGCTGGGCCAGGATGGACGATATGGTCGGCATCGCCAACGCGCTCGATCCGATCAGCACGCTGTCGTTGGCGCGGCTGGAAGGCGCGATGGACCGGATTTCGGGCGCGCACGATTCGCGCCAGTTCGCCGTTCTCGTCGACCAGCGCGACGCCTTGCTGGCGCTGGCCTGAGGCGCCGGTGGAAGAGCTGCCGCTCGATTTCGAACTGGCTCCGGCCGCAACCGAGCGCGACGATGCGCTGCAACTCAATCTGGATAGCTGGGAAGGGCCGCTCGATCTGCTGCTGACGCTTGCGCGCGGGCAAAAGGTCGATCTCCGGCAGATATCGATCCTCCAGCTCGTCGAGCAATATCTGGCCTTCATCGCCGAAATGCGCGCTAAGCTGGAGGTTGCGGCCGACTATCTGGTGATGGCGGCGTGGCTCGCCTACCTCAAATCGGCGCTGCTTCTCCCCAAGGATCCGCTTGAGGAGCCGTCGCCCGACGAACTGGCGCTGCGCCTGCACCTCCGTCTTCAGCGGCTCGCGGCGATGCGCGAGGCGGCGGCGCGGTTGCTCGCGCGCGACAGGGTCGGCCGCGACGTGTTCCTGCGGGCAAAGCCCGAGGGGCTGCGCGACGTCAGGGTGCGCCGCTGGGATGCCAGCCTCTACGACCTGCTTTCGGCCTATGGGCAGGTGAAATTGCGGACAGAGCCCGTTGTCCATCTGGTCGCGCGGCGTCCGGTGATCACGCTCGACGCGGCGCTCCAGCATCTCGAACGGATGATCGGGGTAAAGGTCGACTGGGCGGAGCTTTCCGATTTCCTGCCGTCCGACTATCAGGGACCGCTCCGCCGCTCGGCGATCGCATCGAGCTTCGTCGCCGCGCTCGAACTCGCGCGGCAGGGGCGCGTGGACCTCAAGCAGGAGGGCGCATTCGAACCGCTCTATCTGAAAGCGGCGGCTATGGGACCGGGGGCATGATCGACGATCTGGAACGCGCGATAGAGGCGATGCTGTTCGCGAGCGACGAACCGCTCGACGCAAGGCAGGTTGCCGGACGGCTCGGCGACGAGCTGACGCCGGGCGAAGTGCGCGCGATCATCCTGCGAATCGCCGAACGCCATGATGGCAGCGGGATCGAGCTCGTCGAGCGCGGCGGCCACTGGCATTTCCAGACGCCGGCCGACCTCGCCCACCTTCTTCGCCGCGAGCGCGACGATCCGCGCAAGCTGTCGCGCGCCGCCGCCGAGGTCCTCGCGATCGTCGCCTACCACGAGCCGGTGAGCCGCGCCGAGATCGAGGCGATCCGCGGCGTCCAGACGTCGAAGGGCACCCTCGACGTGCTGATGGAGGCCGAATGGATCGCGCCCGCGGGGCGCCGCGAAGTTCCGGGCCGTCCGCTGATTTACAAGACGACCGATGCCTTCCTGCAACATTTTGGCCTCACCAGCCGCAAGGACTTGCCGGGAATCGAGGATTTGCGCGCAGCCGGTCTGCTCGACCCTGTCGACCTCGCGTTGGAGGAAGCGATGGGCGAACTGGACCTAGTAAAAGACGGTGAAGAGGCCTAGATGACGGCCTCAAGGAGAATTTGAGATGGGTAGCTTCAGCATCTGGCACTGGCTCGTGGTCGGGATTCTTGTCCTTCTGTTGTTCGGCAAGGGCCGTTTTTCGGACATGATGGGCGACGTTGCCAAGGGCATCAAGAGCTTCAAGAAGGGCATGGCCGACGATGACGCGCCGCCGCCGCCCGCGCCGCGCCAGATCGATGGCCAGCGCTCGCCCGAAGCGACCCCGACCCCCACGGCTGAAACCGAAATCCGCTAACCGCGCCATTTCGCCCGCGGGGGAACGCTAGTCGATGTTTGACGTCGCGCCGACCGAGTTGCTGCTCGTCATCGTGGTGGCCCTGGTCGTCATCGGTCCAAAGGATTTGCCCAAGGCAATGCGGTTTGTCGGCAAATGGGTCGGCAAGGCGCGCGCGATGGCGCGCCATTTCCGTTCGGGGCTCGACACGATGATGCGCGAGGCCGAACTCGAGGAACTCGAAAAGCAGTGGCGCGAACAGAATGAGGCGATCATGCGCGAATTTCCGCGCCTCGACGATGCCGCAGTAGGAACGCCGCCGATCGCGCCCGCGGTAACGACCGACGAGGTGCCGCCCGAGAACCCCGATTATGCGGCGGCGGCGACCAAGCCCGAAACGCATGAGGTTCCGCCCAAGGACGGCCCGCTCCCGTGACCGCCGAGACGCCGGTCACCGCTGAAGAGGATGGTGCGGGCGGCAAGATGCCGCTGCTCGACCATTTGATCGAACTTCGCTCGCGGCTCCTGAAGTCGCTGCTCGCCGTGGGCCTGGCATTCGGTGTGTGCCTTTATTACGCGCGCCCGATCTTCGGCATTCTCGTCCACCCGCTCGTCGTCGCGGGGCAGGGGAAGCTGATTTACACGCAATTGTTCGAGGCGTTTTTCGTCGAGATCAAGGTCGCGCTGTTCGCGGCGACGATGATCGCCTTTCCGGTGATCGCGAACCAGCTCTGGAAATTCGTCGCGCCGGGTCTGTACCGCAAGGAAAAGCGCGCCTTGCTGCCGTTCCTTTTCGCAACGCCGGTGCTGTTCGCGACGGGCGCGTCATTCGCCTATTTCATAACCATTCCGATCGCGCTGAAATTTCTCTTGGGATATCAGGGGCAGGTCGGCGGAGTGACGCAGGAAGCGCTGCCTTCCGTCGGCAATTATCTCAGCTTCGTGATGCAGTTCATCCTTGCGTTCGGCATCGCTTTCCTGCTGCCGATTCTCCTGATGCTGATCGAGCGCGCCGGACTGGTAACGCGCCAGCAGCTTGTCTCCGCCCGGCGCTATATGATCGTTGCCGCCTTCGCGATCGCGGCGGTGTTTACGCCGCCCGACATTCTCAGCCAGCTCCTCCTCGCGATCCCGCTCGTGTTTTTGTACGAGCTGTCGATCTTTGCGATCTGGTTTACCCAGCGCAAACGCAAAACAGGCGCCGAAGAGGCGCCTGTCGAGCCTCACGAAGAGGCTTAGGGTAAGCGAGCGACGCCCGATCAGTGGATAGCGTCGCTACCCGCCTGACCGACCGATTCGATATCGCGGCCAACGCCCTTTACGGTGTTGCAGCCAGCGACCAGAAAGCTTGCCGTCAACGCCAGGATAATTGCGCGAAAAGTCATTGTTCCTCCCTTAAAGTAATATCGGTCCAAGACGCAAAATGGCCCGGCTCGCTTCGAGGGGGGGGAGGGAATGCGGGCCGGGCCAATGTTGCTGAGCAGCGCTGCGGGGGGGCGATGACCGCTGCTCGAATGGGAAACGGTCGATGCGGTGGATAAGTTCCCGAAAAAAGTTGCGGCGATGAACTTTTTTTCGCGATTCTTTTGAATCGCTTGGATTCCAGAGCTTTGGTCAGCCCATCGCCGTGAGGCCGCTCAGCACTGCGAGCCCGAGGAACGAGAAAAAGCCCATGATGTCGGTCAGCGTGGTGACGAATACCGCCGACGAGACGGCGGGGTCGATGTCGAGCCGGTCGAGCGTCACGGGAACCAATATGCCCGCGAGGCCCGCGACCAGATTGTTGATCAGCATCGCCGAGGCGATGACGATGCCGAGCAGCGGATTGCCGAAGATCAGCGCGGTTCCCGTGCCGATCAGCACACCCAGGGTCAGCCCGTTCACCGATGCGATGCGGAACTCGCGCAGGATCATGCGCAGCGTGTTCGATGCGGTGAGCTGATTCGTCGCGATTGCGCGAACGGTGACCGCCAGCGTCTGCGTCCCGGCATTGCCGCCCATCCCCGACACGATCGGCATCAGCACCGCGAGCAAAGCGAACTTGGCGATGGCGCCCTCGAAAAATCCGACGACCGACGCGGCGAGCATCGCGGTGGCCAGATTGACGACCAGCCAGCTCAGGCGCGTGCGGATCGTCATGACGATTGGCTCGTTGATATCGCCGTCGCCCGCGCCAGACAGGCGCAGAATGTCCTCGCCGGCCTCTTCCTGAATGATGTGGACGATGTCATCGACCGTGATCATGCCGACCAGGCGTCCTGCCTTGTCGACGACGGCGGCCGAAATCAGCGCATATTTCTGGAAGCGGAGCGCGACTTCCTCCTGATCCATGTCGACCGGTATCAGCGTCTGCTCGCGTTTCATCACGTCGCTGATCGCAACGGTGCGCGGCGCCCGGAGGATCCAGCTGAGCTGACAGGTGCCGACCGGGCGGTGCATCGGGTCGACGACGAAGATTTCCCAGAAATCGGTGGCGAGATCGACATCCTCGCGCAGGCGGTCGATGACATCACCGACGGTCACATGCTCGGGCACCGCCACAAACTCGCGCTGCATCAGGCGCCCGGCGGTCTCCTCGGGGAAGGAGAGGGCATCCTCGATCGCGGCGCGATCCTCCGGCTCCATCGCCTGAAGGACGGCCTGCTGGTCGTCCTCCTCCATATCCTCGATGATCGCGACGGCGTCGTCGGTATCGAGTTCGGAGGCGAGTTCGGCGACTTGCTCGGGCGCGAGCAGGTCGATCAGCGGCTCGCGAACATAATCGTTCATTTCCGCGAGCACGTCGGCCGACAGCATGTCGCCCAGCACATGCGCGAGAAGCGGGCGGTCCTCATCCGAAACCAGCTCGAAGAGGTCGGCGATGTCGGCGGGGTGGAGGCGGCCGACGCGCTCGCGCGCCGCCTCGACCTCGCCCGCCTCGGCAAGGTCGATCACGTCGCGAACGAACGCGGGCTTCAGCCGGTCGTCTTCGTCGAGTTCGGTTTCGGTGGTCTGGGGGGGCGGATCGCGGCCGGTATCGCGGTCATCGGCGACGACGATGTCGTCGGAGGGCAGGGAATCTTCGCGTTTGTCCATCGCGGTCCTCCCTGGATAATGCGGCGTCCTTGCCTCCCCCTAGTCCCGCCGCCGCGCGATGGCAACGCCGCGCGGGGGCTTTTGCGCAATTAGTGCGTGGCTTTGCCGCGCCGCGCCGCTATGGCTCCGGCAAATCCCCGACCCCCGATTTTCATGAGGAGCAAAATCATGTCCGAGCAGACACTCACCCTTTCGCTGTCGACCGGCGACGTTGTCATCCGCCTCCGCCCCGATCTCGCGCCGCAGCATGTCGAGCGCATCACCTCGCTCGCCAAGGAAGGCTTTTACGACGGCGTCGTGTTTCACCGCGTGATCCCGGGCTTCATGGCGCAGGGCGGCGATCCGACGGGCACCGGCATGGGCGGCAGCAAGCTTCCCGACCTGCCGCAGGAATTCAGCAGCGAACCGCATGTCCGCGGCGTCTGCTCGATGGCCCGCGCGCAGAACCCGAACAGCGCGAACAGCCAGTTCTTCATCTGCTTCGACGATGCGCGCTTCCTCGACAACCAGTACACCGTCTGGGGCGAAGTCACCGAAGGCATGGAAAATGTCGATGCGCTCCCCAAGGGCGAACCCCCGCGTGAGCCCGGCAAGATCGTCAAGGCGACCGTCAGCTGATCAGGCAAGTCCCCGCTTCGGCGGGGACTTTTTTGTCTAGTCGCCGATAAAGCCGTTCAGCCGCTCGCACGCGGCGACCCAGTCTTCCTTGAATTGCTGCACGACCTGGCCGGCGCCCATCGCCTCGTTCATAAGGCCGACGCCCTGACCGACCCAATAGGTGGCGAGTGCTTTCGCGCCTTCGTGGCCGCCTTCGGACAATTTGTCGACCTTGCGCAGCGCCGGTTCGCTGACCAGCGACTGGAGCGGCATCGGAAGCGGCTTGGGCGCGCCCTCGGCCTCCCACGCGTCGGTCCATGGCGAACGAAGCTGGCGCGAGGGTTTGCCGGTGCGGCTCTTCGATCGGACGGTGTCGCGCGCCGAGGCGGCGAGCATCTTTTCCTTCACGACCGGGTTGGTTTCCGCCTCCGCGGTGGTCAGCCACACCGATCCACACCACGCGCCATGCGCGCCCATCGCCATCGCCGCCGCCATCTGTCGCCCGGTGACGATCCCGCCAGCCGCCAGAATCGGTGTTGTCGCGCCGACCGCCTCGACCGCCGCCGCAACTTCCGGGACCAGAACCATCGTTGCGACCTCGCCGCAATGGCCACCGGCTTCGCCGCCCGCGACGACAAGGATATCGACGCCCGCGCGGACCTGCGCCAGCGCATGATCGCGCGTCCCGACGAGCGCCGCGACCGGCACATTGTGACGCTTGCCGAGTTCGAGCATCAGCGGCGGGGGGACGCCGAGCGCATTGGCGATCAGCTTGATCGGATGCCGGAAGGCAACCTCGAGCAGCTTCGCGGCACCATCCGCGTGCATATTGTCGCCAAAGCTCTGCCGCGCTTCCATCGCGTCTTCAAGGCCGGCGGCGTCGACGTCGAACTTGCCGAGCAGGTCGGCGGCGAATTTTCGATGCGCCTCGGGGACCTTCGCGGCGCCCGTTGCGGGCGCCTCGCCCTTGCCGGCGAAACTGTTCGGAACGATCAGATCGACGCCATAGGGGCGCCCGCCGATATGATCGTCGATCCACGCCAGCTCTTCCTCGAGCCGTTCGGGCGGCAGGGCCGCCGCGCCGAAGACGCCCATTCCACCCGCCTTCGACACCGCGACGACGACATCGCGGCAATGCGAAAAGGCGAGCAGGGGGAATTCGATGCCGAGCATCGCGCAGATCGGGGATTGCATGGGGCCTCTCTCCATTGGCTTGTTTGCACCCATGTCAGCGCCAGTTGACGTAAACGTCAAGTTGATTTGCGCGGACGCCGCTCTATCGCTTCCGGCATGACCCAATTCTCCCTGCCCGGTTTCGACCTCGACGCCTTCGTCCGCAGCACACTTGCCGAAGATCTGGGGTCGGGGGGCGACATCACCTCGATGGCGACGATCCCCGCCGATGCCCGCTTTGGCGGCGTCATGGACAGCCGCGATGCGATCACCGTCGCGGGACTGCCGATCGCGGAGCGATTCTTCCGCGCGCTCGACCCGGCGATGGAGATCGAGATTCTGGTTGAGGAAGGCACACAGGTTGCACCGGGAAGCGACTTGGTCCGCCTGTCGGGCAACGCCCGCGCGATGCTGACCGCCGAGCGATCGGCGCTCAACACGGTGCAGCATCTGTCGGGCATCGCGACGATGACGCGCGCCTATGTCGATGCGCTTGCAGGCACCGGCGCCACGTTGCTCGACACGCGCAAGACGATCCCGGGCCTGCGCGTGCTCGAGAAATATGCGACGCGCATGGGCGGCGCGACGAACCATCGCATGGGCCTCTGGGACGCCGCGATGATCAAGGACAATCATGTCGCGGTTGCCGGATCGGTCGAGGAAGCGGTTCGCCGCGCGGTCGCCGCGGGCATTGCGAACATCATCGTCGAAGTCGACCGCGTCGAGCAGGTCGAACCGGCGCTGAAGGCAGGCGCGACACACCTGCTGCTCGACAATATGGGCCTCGACGCTCTTCGCGAATCGGTCGCGATCGTCGGTGGCCGGGTGCCGACCGAGGCGTCAGGCGGCGTCCGGCTCGACACGATCGGCGCGATCGGTGCGACGGGCGTGACCTATGTCTCGGTGGGCCGATTGACCCAGTCAGCGCCCGCCGCCGACATCGGGCTCGACTTTGCGCTGGCTTAGCGTCGCCGCGCTTGCGCTTTTGCCGGTCGCGGCGCAGGCACAATCGCTCGCCTGTTCGGTGCCCGATCGCATTCCGGTTCCGCGCATCGAACAGCCACGGCGCGGTGAACCGGTCCGCAAGCCGCCGATCGCGGGCTATCTATTGACCCTCAGCTGGTCGCCGCAACATTGCGCGAGCGTCCGCAATCCCAGAGACGTCCGCGACCGCTTCCAATGTTCGGGCGAGAACGGCCGCTTTGGCTGGGTGTTGCACGGTTTCTGGCCCGAGGCGGACAATCCCGGCTATCCGCAATGGTGCCGTCCGGCGAAGATCGTGCCGCAGCCGGTGCTCAGGAAACATATATGTATGACGCCCTCGACGCAGCTGTTGCAGCACGAATGGGCGAAGCACGGAACCTGCATGAGCCCGAACCCGGCCGCCTATTTTCGCGCCGCCGACATCCTGTTCCGTACGGTCCGCTTTCCCGACATGAAGCGGCTCGCCGCAACGCCGCAGACCGCCGGCAGCATCCGCCGCGCTTTCGCCGCGATCAATCCGGGCTGGAAGGAGACGATGATCGCTGTGGGCACCGACCGCGACGGTTCGCTCAAGGAGGTGCGCCTGTGCCTTGGTCCGCGCATGCGGCCGCAGCAGTGCCGGCCGTTCCAGAAGGGCGCGTCGGACAGCCGCACAGTGCGCGTAGTTCCGATGCCCCGATTAAGCAAATAGCGGCATTTCGTCCCCCTCCGGGACAGGCGCTTTATTAACGCTTTTTTAACCTTACCGACTCGTTAACGCCGCCCTAGCTTCGGCTGCATGGACTCGGACGCACAGATCGACATTCGCGAGCGCCTGCGTGCCTATGCCGCACGACAGCTTGCGATCGCGCGCCTTAGCGCACCCGAAGACTGGCAAGGCGAGTTGCGCGAGGCGCTGCGCGCGCAGCGCACGCTGCCGTCGCCATGGGCGCGAGGCAGCGATACGCGCCTGTTCGTGGAAAGCTTCGCGATCTTCTTCGTCGCGACGATGATGTTCCTGCTCTGAGATCGGCTTTCGACCGATCGCGGCCGCACGCTCCTCCCTGTCGCGCAGCCATGGGGAGGGGGCCGTTAGCGAAGCGAATGGTGGAGGGGCCAGCAATGTCGTGTCAAAGCCCCTGCGTCAGCGTTTGGCGCTGCCACCTCCCCATCGCCAAGCGACACAGAGGACTTGCACGTCTGCCTCGCGCCTCAATGCTGACTCAAGATATGTCCACGTCCCGCGCGGGCAAACTCAGCGTAAAGCGCGCACCCTGTCCCGGTCCGCTCTCGACGGTCAGGTCGCCGTCCATCGCGCGCGCAAGCCGCCTCGCGATATAGAGGCCCAGGCCCGATCCGCCGCTGTCGGTGCGGCCCAGCCGCTCGAACTTTTCAAAGACCACGGCCTGCTGCTCGCGGGAAAGCCCCTGGCCCTGATCGGCAACCGTGATCGTCGCGCGATCGCCGTCGCGGTCGACGCGCAGCCATATCTGCGAATTTTCGGGCGAATAGCGAATCGCGTTGCCAAGCAGGTTAAGCAGCACCTGCAGCACACGGCGAAACTCGCCGGTCGCGGGCATTTTGTCATCGACGCGCGGCGCATCGATGCGGATGCCCTTTTCCTCGGCCTTCATGCCGAGCAGCCCGACCGCGCGACGCGCAAGGTCGCCAAGGTCGATCTCGTCGGCTGCCGCCTTGAACCCCGGTCGCTCGATATTCTGAAGGTCGGCGAGATCGTCGACGAGGCCGAGCAGATGGCGGCCGGCATGCGCGATATCGCCGGCATAGCGGGCATAATCGGCGCGGATCGGGCCCTCGAACTGGCCGTGGATCGTTTCGGCGGTCGCGATGATGCGGCTGAGCGGGCCGCGCAGCGCGCCGTCGATCCGCCGTCCGAATTGCGGGTCCGACAGCGGCAGCGACCCGAAAGCCGGATCGGCGATCGCGGCCGCGGCGACGTTCGGATCCGGTCCGGCCGGCGCTTTCCGTTCCGGGGTGGCGTCGCCGCGAAAGCCGGTAAGGCGGCCCGTCGCGTCGAATTGCGGATCGGCCGACAGAGTCATGGCGATGCGGTCCGCGGCGCTGCCGACCTGCACGCGCTGACCCTCGAAATGGGTTTGCCGCGCAAGCGCCCGGAGTACGGGAAAGCGGCCCTCGTCGTCGGGCTGCAACTCGAACAATTCGGACAGCGATCGGCCTTCCCAATCGGCCGGAACGGGCGGCGCGTTGTCGCCCCGCCGCAGCATGACCATTCGCAGTTGCTGGTCGCATTCCCATGCCCAGCCATTCGATGCGATGACCGTGTCGGCGATCCTGTTGCCCTGCGTCTCCGCGATCTGCGCCGCCATGGCTCCGGCGCGCCAATCGCTGATTTCCAGATTCGCGCCATCGGCGTCGGGCAGAACGCGAACCAGGGCATGGATGTCGCTATGATCGTCGGCGGCATAAAGCGGACGCGAAATGTCGCGTTGAAGCCGCTGGGCCAGCGCGACGAGGCGCGCAAGGTTCGGCAGCGCCAGCGGCTTGCCGAGACCGGCTCCCGCGCGCTGTTGCAGCCTCAGCAAGGGCGCGTCGGCGCTGACGAGGGTGCCGGCTCCGTCGATCCGGCCACGGATAAGGCGTTCGGTCATCGGACACCTTCTCCGGCACGGTCGGGCAGGGCGGAAAGCGACGCCTCCATCGGCGCCAGCGAACTCCGGTCGAGACGCAGCGGCGCAAGCAGCGCCGGCAGCGCGGCTGGCTCGGCGCTCACCAGTGCGAGCGCCATGTCGGAATAGGTCCTGCGGTTGCCCGCCGCAGCGAGCGCGATCAACGCCAACCAGTCGTGCCGCGCGATGGCGGTCGCCGCAGCTTGAGCAACCTCGCCCGAAGAGAGCGCGGCGTGATAGTTCGCGACGGCGCGGTCGAGCGATCGCGGGAGGTCGCGGCGATCGAGCGCACGTTCCACCAGGTCGTCCGGCAATGCGGGCATGCCGTCCGGTCCCGCCTGCATCGTCTGCCAGGCTGCGATATCGCGAAGCAGGGCGCGCAGCAGGTCGGTCTCGATATCGGCGATGGTAATGCGGGGATGACCATGGCTGTCGAAGCGCCGTCGATCGGCGATCTGGAGCGCGAGATAGGCGCGATCGGTCTTGTTTGCACCATCGTGCTCGACCGGAGGGGGCGCTCCCTCGTCTTCGTCATTGTCAAAATTCGTTGTCGGGACGATCGTCCGCACGGCCGAATATTCACGCCAGCGATGCTCTTCGGCGCGGGCGAAGCAAGCCGCCGAGAGACGCGAGGCGGTAGGAATCCCGTGGTCCAGCCAGTCGCTCCACAGCCGCCGACTATCGATGCGTTCGTCGAGAATGGCCGCTGCATCGCCAACCAGACGCCGCGCGATGCCGAGCGACAGGGCACGTTGCTCCTCGGTCAGCCGTCCCGCCAGCGGTGCGGCCAGATAATCCGTCAATTCGCGCAGACGCGCCGACAGCGTCGGCGACGGCGGATCGATGCCGGTAGAGGTGAGGGAATCTGCCATGCCCGCCCGCGATAGCAGCCTATCGTTAATAGGCGTTAAACCTTGAACCGACTTGTTTTAACGCGCCTCGGGGCGCCGCGCGAGGCGCAGCCACAGCAGGATTTGGAGCAGGGCGACCAGCGGCAGGATCGCGAACATCAGCGATGCAAAGTCGAACAGCAGCGCCGGAACGAGCATGATCCACGCCTGGTCGGCGTCGGGAAGCAGCCAGTGAAAACGGCGTTTGTCGCCCGAGTCCTGGTAAAGCGCGCGCGCCAGCAGGATCGCGGCGGCGAGGCAGGGGGCGAGTGCCGCTTCGGAAAAGCGCGGCATCAGGTGATCCGGACCGCCGAGCGACAGCAACCAAGGGTATCCGGCCAGCAGGAGCCAGCCAAAGACCCGGATGATATCGCGTACGCGATCCTGCGTGGCGCTTTCGGCGCGAAATGCGGAAAGGAAACGCATCGCCGCCAGCCCAAGCCCGCCGAACACCGCAACGATCGCGCCCGCCGCCGCGAGCCCGGAACCCGCGAGCAAAGCGACAGTGATCCATAAAATAGCCGTAATATAAGGGAGATAGCGGGCAGTCTTGGACGACTTCACCAACAACGGGCCCGCGAGCCGGATCAGCGGCATCATGATCGCCGAACGGCCGAGGCCCATTCCGCCATATTCGACTTGCTGCAGGCTCGACTGCTCGATCAGCGCGGCGGTCGGGCGGTCGGTGACGATCGCGATCTCGCCCTGCTCGAACAGCGCCGGTTCGCAATAGAGCCGGCGCGATCCCGCTTGCACCGCGAGGCGCAGCAGGGTCAGCATCATGTCCCATTCGCCGGGCATCGCGGCAAGCTCGGCGACCATCGGCTGCGATATGCTTGCAAGCCCGCCCCAGCGCCGCGTCGCGTCGATCCGCTCGAACCCTTGGGTCAGCATCGTGTCGCCGGTGACGAGGATCGCGGGCGATCCGGGCTTCGCGATCGCCGCATAATGGGTGCCGCCCGCGCGTAGCCCGTCGGCGACCAGAATGATGCGGTCGTCGCTCTCGACCAGCGGGACGAGATCGGCCGCGGCGCGCACCGGCGTCACCTTCAGACCGCGTCGGCGGAGGCGGTCGCAGGTTGCGAGCAGGTCGGCGGGGACGGCGGCGACCGCGACCGCGATGTGCGTTACGCCGACGTCGGCGAGCCGCGCCGCCTGGCGCTCGAGCAGTGTCTCGCCCGCCACCGTGACGAGCGCGCGCAGCGACCCGTCGGACAGGGTTTCGCTCGCGCCGACCAGCGCGATCAGGGCCACTGGCGCCCCCCAGGCAGGCAGTTGGTCATCGCGCCGCAGCTTTAGGGGCGGGCGCGCGATTGGCAAGCGGCTTGTGACACCCCATGACGTCATCGAAAGCCCCCGATTTCGGCCGCTTTGATGATGCAAATAGTATGCAGGAAATCGACCGAATCGCTGGCCTTTGCCGCCGCCATGGGCTAGGCCGGACCTACCTCCCGAAAAGCAGGAAAAAGGCCGGGTCTTGACCGAAGAAAATACACCTATGCAGCCGTCCGACGACGGCGTTTCGCCGATCAATATCGTCGACGAAATGAAGACATCCTATCTCGATTACGCGATGAGCGTGATCGTCAGCCGCGCGCTCCCCGACGTGCGCGACGGGCTGAAGCCGGTCCATCGCCGCATTCTCTATTCGGCCTTCGAGAGCGGCTATGTCGCCGGGCGCCCCTATCGCAAGTCGGCGCGCATCGTCGGCGACGTGATGGGTAAATATCATCCGCACGGCGACAGCTCGATCTACGACGCGCTGGCCCGCATGACGCAGGATTGGTCGATGAGCGTTCCGCTCGTCGACGGTCAGGGCAATTTCGGGTCGATGGATCCCGATCCGCCGGCGGCGATGCGTTACACCGAATCGCGCCTCGCCAAGGTCGCGAATACCCTGCTCGGCGATCTCGACAAGGATACCGTCGATTTCCAGCCCAATTACGACGGATCGGAGTCCGAACCGACCGTCCTTCCTGCGCGCTACCCGAACCTCCTCGTCAACGGTGCGGGCGGCATCGCGGTCGGTATGGCGACGAACATCCCGCCGCACAACCTCGGCGAGGTGATCAACGCGACGCTCGCGACGATCGACAATCCCGCCATCACGCTCGATGACCTGATGGCGATCGTCCCCGGACCCGATTTCCCGACGGGCGCGATGATGCTCGGTCAGGGCGGCGCGCGCAACGCCTATGCCACCGGCCGGGGCTCGATCATGATGCGGTCGACCCACGTCATCGAGGAAGGCCGCAACGACCGCCAGTCGATCGTGCTGACCTCGATCCCCTTCCAGGTCGGCAAATCGGCGCTCGTCGAGAAGATCGCCGAAGCCGCGCGCGACAAGCGGATCGAGGGTGTGTCCGACATTCGCGACGAATCGAGCCGCGAGGGCGTTCGCGTCGTCATCGAACTGAAGCGCGACGCGACCGCGGAAGTCGTGCTCAACCAGCTCTGGCGCCACACGCCGGCGCAGTCGTCCTTCCCCGCCAATATGCTCGCGATCCGGGGCGGCCGCCCCGAAATGATGGGGCTCAAGGCGATCCTCGAGGCGTTCATCGCCTTCCGCGAGGAGGTGATCACCCGCCGCTGCAAGTTCGAGCTCGGGAAAGCGCGAGACCGCGCGCACATCTTGCTCGGCCTCGTCGTCGCGGTCAGCAACCTCGACGAAGTCGTCCGCATCATTCGCGGCTCGTCCAGCCCGGCGGCGGCGCGCGATGCGTTGCTGGCGCGCGAATGGCCGATCGGCGACATCGCCCCCTATATCCGTCTCGTCGAGGCGATCGATGGCGAGATGGACGACAGCTCGACCTATCGCCTGTCGGAGATCCAGGTGAAGGCGATCCTCGACCTGCGCCTGCACCGCCTGACCGCGCTTGGACGCGACGATATCGGGAACGAACTCAAGGAGCTGGCGAGCGAGATCGAGGGTTTGCTCGAGATTCTCGCCGACCGCGAAAAACTCTATGCGGTGATGCGCGAAGAACTGGTCGCCGTTCGCGAAGAATTTGCGAGGCCGCGCCGTACGCTCCTCGCCCCCGCCGCCGACGGCATCGACGACGAGGATCTGATCGAGCGCGAGGAGATGGTCGTTACCGTCACCCTCGACGGCTATATCAAGCGCACCCCGCTCGACACCTTCCGCGCCCAGCGCCGCGGCGGCAAGGGCCGCGCCGGCATGGCGACGAAGGACGAGGATGTCGTCACCGAATTGTTCGTCACCTCGACGCATACGCCGGTGCTGTTCTTCTCGACCGCGGGCAAGGTGTACCGCATGAAAGTGTGGCGCCTGCCCGAGGGCGGACCCGCTACGCGCGGTCGTCCGATGATCAACCTGCTGCCGCTCGCGCAGGGCGAGACGATCTCGACCGTGCTCCCGCTGCCCGAGGACGAGGGCGAATGGGGCAAGCTGCACGTCATGTTTGCAACCGCAAAGGGCAATGTGCGTCGTAACAGCATGGACGCCTTCACCAATGTGCCGTCGAACGGCAAGATCGCCATGAAGTTCGAGGGCGACGACGAGGACGATCGCCTGATCGGCGTCGCGCTGCTCGACGAAAGCGACGATGTGCTGCTCGCGACGCGGCAGGGCAAGGCGATCCGCTTCCCCGGTGACGATGTGCGCGAGTTCCAGAGCCGCAATTCGACCGGCGTACGCGGCATGCGCCTTGCGGCGGGTGACGAGGTTATCTCGCTCTCGATCCTGCATCGCGTCGGCACGACGATGGACGAGCGCGAAGCCTATCTGCGCGCCGCACCGTGGAAGGACAATGAGAACGAGCCGACGCTGGACGGCGACCGCATGGCCGAACTCGCCGCCAGCGAACAGTTCATCCTGACGGTCTGCGCCAACGGCTATGGCAAGCTCTCGTCGGCCTATGAATATCGCCGGACCGGTCGCGGCGGGCAGGGGATCACCAACATCGACAATATCGGCCGCAACGGGCCGGTGGTCGCCAGCTTCCCCGCCACCAAGGTGCATCAATTGATGCTGGTTACCGACCAGGCAAAGCTGATCCGGATAGGCCTCGATTCGATGCGCGTCATCGGCCGCGGCTCGGCGGGCGTGCGCCTGTTCGACGTCGCCGCCGACGAACATGTCGTCTCGGCGGCGCTGATCGAGGATAACGACGAGGAAGAGGTCGCGGACGCCGCGCTCGAAGCTCCGACAACGGAGACCCCGTCGGAATGACCGCCTCGACGGCCTTCAAGGTGCTGACCCAGCAGCAGTGGGCCGATTTCGAGCGTGAACGCGTGTTCCGCGGCGCACCGGTGGATATCGCCGACGGCTATATCCACCTGTCGACCGCGGAGCAGCTCGACGGCACACTGACGAAACATTTCGCGGGACAAACCTGCCTCATGATTGCCGAGGTTGATCTGGTTCAGCTCGGCGACGCGATCCGCTGGGAAGAATCGCGCGGCGGCGACCTGTTCCCGCACCTTTACGCCGAATTGCCGATCCATGCGGTTGTGAGCCTGCAGCGGCGGGATTGAGGCCGCGATCGACGTTCGGGTTCGAGAGTATCCAATGTCGGTTTTGTGGCTAACGGCCATCCCTATAAAGCTGCTCCGCCGCGGCAATCGCTTTGAACATTTTGTGATCGTCCAAACCCCAATCCGACATCCCGCGCGCTGCTCCCCAACCGGCACCGCCGCCGGGAGGGGGAAGCCTGCCACTTTGAAGCGAGGATTTTATGTCCCCAAAATTCTTGAGAATAATTTGATAATAGTCCCGCTGCTCTGCATCGATAGTCCCTGTTAGGCGCGTGCCTGCTAACTCAATAACAGTATCGATTCGGCGAAGCACTTCGTTAACTACGCGGGTTACCATCGCTCGATGATAAGCTGCCTTGTTAACGTCCACAATCGGTCGTTTTCAGACTTTCGTCATCCCGGACTTGATCCGGGATCCATTTTCTCGTCGCTGAAATTCTAGACCCCGGATCAAGTCCGGGGTGACGATGCAGGAGGAATCGGCCGAATCCAGTCATCCGCCAAAAAAAAGGGGCCGCGAAACGGCCCCTTTTCTATTTCCAGGTGCAGCGAACTCAGCGCTTGTCGACGGGCACATACGCCCGGTGCGCCGGGCCGGTGTAGAGCTGGCGCGGGCGGCCGATCTTCTGCGCGGGGTCCGAAATCATCTCGTTCCACTGCGCGACCCAGCCTACGGTGCGGGCGAGGGCGAAGAGAGCGGTGAACATCGTCGTCGGGAAACCGATCGCCGACAGGATCACGCCCGAATAGAAATCGACGTTCGGGAACAGCTTTTTCTCGATGAAATAGGGGTCGCTTAGCGCCATTTCCTCGAGCTGCAGCGCGACTTCGAACACCGGGTCGTTGACCTTCAGCGCCTCGAACACTTCGCGCACCGTCTTCTGCATCACGGTCGCGCGCGGGTCATAATTCTTGTAGACGCGGTGGCCGAAGCCCATCAGGCGGAACGGATCGTCCTTGTCCTTCGCGCGCGCGATATATTCGGGAATGCGCTCGAGACGGCCGATTTCGCGCAGCATGTTGAGCGCGGCTTCGTTGGCGCCGCCATGCGCCGGACCCCACAGG